>JAEEHW010000089.1 GCA_016281055.1 Prevotella sp. | reverse complement strand
GAAGACATTGCAAAAGGAATAAAAGAGGCATTAACCTATCAAAACACACAAGGATATTCCATCTCAAAAATTCGCAACTATATCGTAAACAACTATTCATACGATATAATAGCCAAACAATATATAGATCTTTACAATAGTATTCTCAATAATTGAGGCAAAGTGTTTGTTATTCAATAAATATCCCAATAGTCAGACAAAAAGTGGTTCCTTTTATTAACATACTCTCTTGTGTCTTCACAAATTATTTCGCAACAGAGAACTTATAAAGTAAACATGGCTGCGCATAACGAACTTGGCAAATGGGGAGAACAAATTGCTGCAGATTTTCTGGAGTCTAAAGGATGGTACATCAGACATAGGGATTGGACCTACAAACACAAAGATCTGGATATCGTCTGCATTGTGACGGAGATATGACGACCCTGCTGTTTGTCGAGGTCAAGACACGAAAATCTGATCTGTGGGGAGCACCTGACGAGGCGATAACCCTTGAAAAAAGCAAGAACATAATAGATGCCTCTGCTGCATACATAAAATTATTCAGACTCGAACACCTAGAGTTACGTTATGACTCCATCTCCATAATAGGCACACCGGATACCAGTCATACAATAGAGCATAAAGAGAACGTGATAAGTCTCTTGGACAAATTTCAGTATTATGAGCGTAAACGCAAATCGTCCCAATATAAGAAAAACAACGGTACATGGGGCTCCATGCGTTGGGGACGTGGATATTAAAAACAATCCGTTAAAATGACACTTTCAATAGTCACAATAAACTTTAACAACCTTGAAGGACTGCGTAAAACTACAGAGTCAGTGCTATCACAAACTTGGCACGATTACGAGTGGATAATCATTGACGGTGGCAGTACGGATGGCTCAAAGGAGTTCATAGAAGAAACTGTTCAAAACCTTAAAGACTCTGAGTTCAACCCATTGACATATTGGTGCAGCGAACCCGACAAAGGCATATACAATGCCATGAACAAAGGCATTACGAAAGCTAATGGTGAATATGTAAATTTCATGAACTCAGGAGATAAATTCTACGAAATCAATACATTGCAAGGTGTTTTCTATAAAAAACACAATGCAGACATATTGTATGGAGATGGAATAATGGTCACTTCTGATAAACAAGAGTTTATAACATACCCTAATCCTGTCAGTGCAATAAATTTATACCATAGCTGTATTCTGCATCAAGCAATGTTCGTTAAGACTAATCTTATGAAGGATGGTGGCTTTGATGAAAGTTACAAGATATGTGCAGACCATGCAAAATGGGTGGAATTAATGTTGAAAGGTGCCATATTTGAACACATAAATCAAACTATATGCATTTATGATGGTAACGGTATAAGTACACAACAGGTTGATTTCTTATTTAAGGAGATAGACAGAATACAAAAAGAAAAATTCCCACAGCCTGTAAGACTTTTGATTGAAGATTATAAAAAAAATGTAAAATTCAATCCCTATTTATATAAAATAAAGGAGATTATAGATAATGGTGGATTTACTTTCAAATTATTACGTTTCTTTATTTCATTAACGGATACTTTTGGTAAAATAAAATCTTATGCAAAACTGTAACCCATCTCCAAAATTCTCTATAATCACTCCAGTATATAACTCTGAAACTTTTCTACATAAATGTATTGATAGTATAATTCAGCAAAATGAGCAAAACTGGGAATTGGTTCTCATTGATGACGGTTCTACAGACCATTCTTTAGCAATATGTGAAGAATATGCCCGTCATGATAAAAGAATAGTCGTAATACATCAACATAATGCAGGTGTAAGTAATGCACGCAACACTGGGATAGGAAAAGCAAGGGGCAAATGGATAACCTTTATCGACAGTGATGACAGCATTGAGGGAGATTATTTCAATATAACAAATCTTGATGAAGTTGACTTAGGAATACAGAAATGGAAATTTACTAAAGATGAAGATACTATAGAGCCACTTGATGACGCTATATACGCAGGAGATTCCTTCGAATGTTTTATGAAAGAGAATTTACACAAGGATGTATTTAGAGCAGTTTGTGCTAAATTTCTAAAGAAGGATATAATTGAGAATCACAATATCAGGTTTGACGAAGGTATTCGACTTGGTGAAGACACCGTTTTTTTTATTGAATACTATAAACATATAAATTCAATATCTGTAAATAGTAGCGGTTGCTATCTGTATTATAGGCCTGATAACTGGGGAATGGAGAAGTATCATCTTTCAGTTGCTGAATATAAGCACTTCTATACGAAGCTATGGCAAGCATACAAAGATACACCATATAAAAGCGAGCGTTTCGTAACTTTTATACGAAACTTCTATAAGTCATCATTACGATATAAACGTACACTCTATAATGATTTATATATAAGTACCATACCTGGATATCTACTTATGAATCGTTATTATATACTCAGTTTTGGCAAAGTAGCCCACATGAAATATTGGATTCAACGTTGTTTCTCTGTTTTGCATTATATAATATAAAATGACATCACCAGCAATAACCATAGCCATACCTGTATATAATGTTGAGAAGTACGTTGAGCGTTCATTACTATCTGCTCTGAATCAGGATATTACCGTTCCTTATGAAATTCTGATATTGGATGATAAAGGTACGGATAATAGTATAAAAATAGTAAACAGAATAAAGCAAGAACATGAGCGAGGAGATATAATACGCATAATAGAAAACAAAGATAATAAGGGACAAGGTGAGACACGTAATACAGCTATAGATGAAACACATAGTAAATACCTTTATTTTCTCGACTCCGACGACTGGATGACCCCAGACTGTCTTAGATTACTGTACGAAAAAGCAGAGAGCAGCGATGCAGAAATCACACACGGCTCTGTTGACAGAATAATAGAAGAAACAAATAAAATATCATGGAGTAACAGATATGAGGACAGTATAATTGAACACGAGGCTGTTGGGTTACATCTATTTTTAAATAACAAACCTACACATATAGAATGTTGGAACAAATTGTTTCGTGTAGATTTCCTGCGAAAACATAATATCAGATGTACACACAGGGTAATGGAAGATGTCGTGTTTGAATTTCGATGTGCTTGCTTGGCTTATAAATATGCATTCGTACCCCAGGTAACTATGATATATAATATACGCATGGGAAGCACATTGACAGAGGTTCGCGGACAAAAAGGCAATGAATACACAGCTTTCGCATTCAGTGACATACCACGCGTATTGAGGAAATGCATAAAGAAAGAATTTGCAGCACTTGACGGCGTATGGGAATATTACTCGTATAAGGTAATGGATATGTGTAGAAACCTTGCGTACTCAACATACGATGAAGAACAAGAACGGATGATAAGACGCAATTTGAAAGGCATGATGACAGGAGTACCAGGTATCAGGTGCTTCTCACAACCTATAGACAGGTTCCTCTATACTCTGCTCTTTGTAAAAAAAGAAGACTATAAGACATATAATTATTACAGAAACATATATTGGAAAAAACATCAGGCTATACTTGAACGTCTATTTGGGTCATGGCCAGCCAAGATTAAAAACATTATTTCTATTTTTAAAGATATTTAATAAAATAAAAACGCCTTGATTAAATACTCTATAATCATACCTCATAAAAACACCCCTGGTTTATTACAACAGTTGTTGAACAGTATTCCTGTCAGGGATGATACGCAAGTAATTGTTGTAGATGATAACAGTGACCCGAATATCGTTGATTTCAACAAATTTCCTAAATGGAATGGTGTTAACTATGAATTCTATTTGACAAAGAAAGGCAAGGGAGCCGGTTTTGCAAGAAATTTTGGTATTAAACATGCTGTCGGTGAATGGCTTTTATTTGCTGATGCTGACGATATTTATTTTTCTGATTCATTATCCACTTTACTTGACATTCCCAATGAAAAATATGATATAATCTGTTTTCCATTACAAATCACACAATATGATGGAAAAACAGAGATGCTGCATTTGCCGTCAATAGGTAAGCAAACAGAGTTTGATGCAAGTTTATCTGGTGAACACCGCATAGTTGATAATTACATTGACGATTTAATTTATAGACTGTTCCTGCCAACACAAAAAATGGTAAAACGAGACATCGTTATTACAAATGCAATACGTTTTTCTGAAGTCCCGTCATGTAATGACATTCTTTTCTCTCTTAAAGTTCAGTCAAAATGTCAGCGAATAGGGGTGTTCACAGACATAGTGTATCATTATATAAAATACAAAGGTTCAACATCTGATGTTATCAATACAAAAAGACTAAAGCAGCGTATAAGGGAACTTCTAAAAGTACAAAGGTTTTTGCTTTCACACAACAAACAAATATATATAGAATCTACACTCAACTGGCATTATAATGAACTGTTAAAACATTCATTTATCTCGTCCGTAATATATAGTATGTTACAAATGATCATTGTCTCTCCACGCATAGGGTTACGCACCTTGAGAAACATCATTCGTAATGCCCCCAAAACAAACTAAATGAAACTTGACATTACGATAGTTACCTTTAATCGTCTTGAGAAACTAAAATATGCTCTCAAGTGCTATGAAGAACAGACGCATGCTTTTCGCAACCTCATTATTGTTGACAACTGTTCTACCGATGGCACACATGAGTTTCTTACCGATTACTGTTCATTAAATCATAAACAGTTTAACCCAATATTGATTACCACTGAAGAAAATCTCGGTGGTTCTGGTGGTTTTTATCTTGGACAAAAGAAAGCATTGGAGCTGAACGCTGATTGGGTGATGGTGGCAGATGATGATGCCTATGCTGCACCAGACATGGTGGAGCAGTTCTATAAATATGTTGAAACACATGATGTGAACAAGACCGCAGCAATATGTGCGGTTGTAATAAACAATGATGGAAGTATATGCACTCATCATAGGAGTCACTGTAATATAACACCATTATCCAACAGTTGGATATATCAGAAAAAAAACGTTAGTGATGCAAAGATTGATGAATATCAGCAGGAATCTTTCCCTATAGATATAACAACATACGTTGGTACTTTCATCAATGCCAAAGCGCTTAAAAAAGTAGGATTGGTAAATCCTGATTATTTTATTTACTATGATGATTTTGAGCATAGTCTTCGTCTAAAGAGATACGGCAAGATAATTATTGTTAATTCAATAAAGATCACGCATGATAATATTTATATAGTCACTGAGAATACTGATAATATAATAACTTGGCGTGAGTTTTATATAAAGCGCAATGAAGCGCACATGTTGCTGCATCATTATCCGAGAGTAATAATAAAAGATTATTTATTTCTGTTTCGTTGTATTTTGGGTGCATGGATTCATCATACGAAAACGAGTATTTATGAAGATATAGATCGAAAGGCTAAATTGGATGCTTTATTCGGCAAACTTGGCAAACATAGAATATACAGACCAGGATGGATATACAAGAAATAAAAGTCTTAGCAGGAATAGTTTTATATAATCCTGATTCAGAACGACTACGCGAAAATATAACGGCAGTACATTCTCAAGTGGATTGCGTCTTGTTGATAGACAATGGTTCTGACAACAAATCATACACTGAGATAACAAAAGATTACAATGATTTGGTAATTATACAAAACAAAAAAAACCAAGGAATAGCGTATGCTCTGAATCAAATATGTGGCTATGCGTACACACATGGTTACAACTGGGTCTTGACACTCGATCAGGACTCTGTGGCAACACCTGGGATGGTTGACACCTACAAATCCATTGTGGATGACACTATCGGAATACTTGGCTGCTGGATTCATGACCGTGGCTATCAGATAGATGAATCATGGGGAATAGAACATGGTACATTCGAAACAGACTGGGTTATAACATCTGCTGCATTCACCAACGTCAAAGCATGGAAAGATTGTGGAGGATTTGACAATGGAATGTTTATAGACTATGTTGACTGGGACATCTGCGAGGCAATGCGCAAAGCAGGATATAGGATAATGAAAACCTACAAAACCAAATTAATTCATGAGCTTGGTCATAACACACGTCTGGTTATGGTTCGTTATCATCAAATGCAGGTGATGAATCATAAGCCGTTCCGATATTATTACTCTGCTCGCAACCGCATATACATGGCAAGGAAATACAAACACATTGGTATGTGGGAACAACTACGGGAAATTGGTTTCAAACTATATACAGTGGAGCGTTATGAAGCAAACAAGCTGAAAAACCTATGGGCCATCCTACGTGGTACAATAGCAGGATTTTTCCCAAAAGTGAAATATGACAATATAAAAGAAGAGTTTGTCATGCCATAATTACTATAATATTTTATTGATATAAAAAATAAAACGATGAAAATACTTACTCTTGCAGTTCCGACATACAATATGGAACCATATTTGGAAAAATGTGTTCGCTCATGTATGTGTGATAACAAGCACCTACTTGAAGTACTTATTGTGAACGATGGCAGTACTGATGGTTCTTCAACAATAGCTCATAAACTGCAATCCGAATATCCAGAGATAGTAACGGTTATAGACAAAGAAAACGGCAATTATGGCACTTGTGTAAACCGTGCAATTTCAGAAGCACAAGGAAAATATTTCAGAATGCTGGATGCTGACGATTGGGCAAATACTGATGCATTGAATTCTCTTCTTGATAAACTCCAGACATGTGATGCCGATTGTATTGTCACCATTTCTGAGGACTATGTACTAGGAAATGAACTCATGCAGCGTCTGGGACCACCCTCTACTGTCGAGATAGGAAAGGTATATGATGCGCAACAGTTTGATGGTATAGAGATGGAGTTTGATGATTTATACTGTTCACACATCATAACATACAAGACAGAGATATTACGTAATATTCATCTTCAGTTACAAGCTGGCATCAGTTACACTGATAATGAGTATGTTTTCTATCCTCTTGACAATATAAAGAGTATAGTGTTCTTCGACCTACCTATATATCAATATTACTTAGGCAGGCCTGGTGCATCAACGGAAAATGTTACAGATCCGGTAAAAATACAGAAGAAACAACATCAGATGTGGCAAGTATTAAAAGGGTTATTTGAATATTTCTACAAGCACTTCAACGAAACTCCCGAAGCTGTCCGTAACAATCAACGCATAATGATTGCAGAAATGGTCAGGTGGATTTATCCACATTCCCTCAAATACTATGACGATGGAGGTGGAGACGAAGAGCTGGTCAAAGAAATACAACCGTACGTAATGAGGGATGCTGTAATAGAAAATCGTGTAAGAAATCTTGTAAACAAAGATTTGCGCTTTCAACCCATAAACTGGTATGAGCATCTGCAACGTACAGGTAAAGTCAAGACCTATACTCCGATATTTGACTGGTATATGACATGTGAGATGACAAAACTTAAAATAGAAATTCTCAAAGGAAAAATAAGGAATCTTATCAAATAATTTGTATATGACTCTTTCCATCATCACCATAAATTATAACAATCTAACAGGATTACGCAAGACTGTTGCATCTATCGTGTCACAGACGTGGCACGACTTTGAATGGATTATTATAGATGGTGGCAGTACGGATGGTTCAAAAGAATTCATAGAGAATACAGCAGAAGAACTGGCATCTTCTGATTTTAACCCTATTACGTTTTGGTGCAGCGAATCGGACAAAGGCATTTACAACGCTATAAACAAAGGCATCTCGCATTGTCAGGGTGAATATATAAACTGTATGAATTCTGGAGATGAATTCTATGAATGCGATACTCTGCAAAAAGTCTTAGCAAATTCTTATGTCGCTGATATCGTTTATGGAGATTCATTTCATTATTCAATAGAGAAAAGTTTTACTGCTCATTTTCCTTATCCTATAAATATATTCAATTTCTATCACAACAACATCTGCCATCAAGCAATGTTTGTAAAAACGGAACTTTTAAAAGCATCTGGTTTTGATGAGAAATACCGTATCTGCGCAGACTATGCAAAATGGATAGAGTTTACAATTAAAGGGTGTAGTTTTGAGTATATTCCAATTACAATATGCCGTTTCGACATGAATGGCATGAGTAATACTGGTGATTTAATCTATCGTGAGCGAAGTGAGATACAACAAGAACTCATCCCGCAACATACCTTAATGCTTATCAAAGAGCACTCTAAATACACATCATGTGGCAATAGGTTACTCAGAGCACGTGAAATACTAAGTAGAGGCGGAGTCATGGCAGAAACACTTGCTGCCATAATAAAAGTTCTTTATTGTTTTCACAAACGTAAATAGAATACGACGGTTATCTGCACATATTCACATTAAACATATGAAATCCATTATCTTCATAGTTCCATACTTCGGCAAGTTTCGCTCAGATTTCTCCTTCTGGCTGAGATCTGTAGGGGATAATCCTACCGTGGATTTCATTCTGTTTACAGATCAGGTATTGTCTGATATACCCGATAATGTGAGGTGTGTAAAATGTGACCTCGCCTTTATCCAACAATTAGCAAAGAAGAATGTATGGCCTGAATGTCGGCTGGAACATCCGTATAAACTGTGCGACTATAAGACTGCATACGGAGAATTATTCTGTGACTATATAAAGGGGTATGATTTCTGGGGGCACTGCGATGTTGACCAGGTATTCGGCAACATACGACGTTTCATCACTGACGACATTCTCGAACAACATGACCGCATCGGCGTGGAGGGATTCTTCACTCTATACCGCAATACTCCGGAGGTGAACCACCATTATTGGAACCTTGGTGAGGAGTTCATCAAACATGCTTTCACTGACCAGGGTATCTATGGACTTGATGAATGGGGACCGGGTGGCAAAGGCGGGGGCACAAGCAACTGGTGGATAGAGAACAGACGTGACAGACTATGGATGGACCATGTATTTGACAGTATCGAGCCATACACTTACCGTTTCATCACCAAACGTGCGGAACAAGATGGCGTTAAAAACGTGATGTTTACATACGACAGCGGCACACTGACACGTCATGGACTACAAAATGGCCAGGTGGTGTCAGACGAAACACTACTCGCACATGTGCAAAAACGCTCCGTCCAGACAGAAACGCCTGCAGACAACCAATTCTGCATTGTGCCTCCAGGACGATACGTTGCATACAAGAGCAACATCACAAAGAGTTATTTCATATTGATGAATCTCAGAATAAGCATCGCCACACTTAGCAATAAGATTCGAAACAAAATAAACAAGCTGCTTATATGGAAAAGACACTGACAGTTATAGTGCCTACATATAATATGGAACGTTTGTTACAGCGATGTCTTGAAAGTCTTGTCATAAACGACAAAGAAATGATGACATTGCTGGAGGTACTTGTCATCATTGACGGTGCCACTGACCGCAGCAGCGACATTGCACATGAATACGAAACTCTTCATCCTGAGACTTTTCGTGTAATAGACAAGGAGAACGGCAACTACGGCTCATGCATAAATCGTGGTCTGGAGGAAGCGAAGGGCAGATACGTAAAGATACTTGATGCCGACGATTCTTTCAATACAGAATCCCTTGTAAAACTTATAGACACACTCAACAATACAGAAGCTGACCTTGTCATTACAAACTACTGCATCTGCTCATGCGATAGCGAGAATACAGAACGTAAAGCCTTTCAAATACCTGCAAACGTCACACTGACCGCCAAGGACCTTGCGCCACTTGGTCCACACATGGCAATGCATGCCGTGACATACAAGACTGAGAACCTGCGTAACATCGGGTATCACCAGACTGAAAAGATATCCTATACCGACCAGGAATGGATATTCAAGCCCATGACAACCGTCAGCACATTCATATACGTTGACACAGACCTTTACCAATATACGGTAGGGCGCGAAGGGCAGACCATGGACATCAAAGCTATGGCACGGAATATGTATCATAATGTAATTGTCATGCGTAATATGGTTGACACATACAATGCCACCTCATGCAGCAGCGACATCTTTGGATACCTGCGCGGTCGCCTTGAGTGCTACATGGAATATATATATTCCTTGTATCTCTTCCATACACAACAGATGGACGTTGAACCACTCATTTGCTTTGACAAAGAGCTGAAACAGCTCTGTCCCCCACTCTACCGCCATGTCGGCACTTTGAAGGCCGGCAAACTTCCCTTTGTACGACTATGGCGGCTGTTTTATTACAAAAACGATCATGGTATTAATGATTTCTTTCGTTACCGCCGTTATCGCTTGTGGTGCAGATAAAACATTAACAAACTAAATAATTCAGCATTTAATGCGTTATATATAACAAACACACATAATATAAATGAAAACGATAATAATTCTGGGTGACGGCATGGCCGACAACCCAATAAAGAAATTAGGCGGAAAGACGCCACTGCAATATGCTGCCACCCCATACATGGACATGCTGGCAAAGAAAGGCCGCTGCGGTCGCTTAGTCACAATCCCTGAAGGATACACCCCAGGTTCCGAGGTTGCCAACACTGCCATTCTCGGTTATGACCTTGACAAGGTGTATGAAGGTCGCGGACCACTCGAAGCAGCATCTATAGGATACGAAATGGATGCCATGGACCTTGCATTACGATGCAACATCATCTGTGTGCGCGAGGACGGCACCATAAAAACGCATAATGGAGGCAACCTTACAACCGAAGATGCCGCCCCTCTTATTGATCTTCTCAATGCCCGTCTGGGTACAGACAAGGTGAAATGGGTAAAGGGAATACAGTATCGCCACCTGCTCATTATAAAGGGAGGAAGCAAGCACATCGTATGCACTCCCCCACATGACCACCCCGACGAAGCATGGCGCCCGCTGCTTGTGAAACCTGAAGACGGCATGGCTGACTATCAGGAGGAAGGACGCATGACTCCACAGCAAACCGCCGACCTTATTAACAAACTCATCATTGACTCCATAGATGTACTGGCGCAGGCTCCTCTCAACATCGAACGCAAGAAGCGTGGTGCAGACCTTGCCAATATCATCTGGCCTTGGAGCGGCGGTTACAGACCTGCCATGCAGACCCTTATGGAGCAATATCCCAATGTCAAGTCGGGTGCCGTAGTGTCTGCCGTCGATCTCATACGAGGCATCGGACATTATGCAGGCTTAGACATCATTGAGGTAGAAGGTGCCACAGGTCTTTGGAACACCAATTACGAAGGAAAGACGCAAGCTGCCATCGACAACCTTCGTGACAAGGATTTTGTGTTCCTTCATGTAGAGGCAAGTGACGAGGCCGGCCACGACGGTGATGTAGATTTGAAGGTGAAGACCATAGAAAACCTTGATTCACGAATGATAGGACCGATATATGAAGAGGTAAGCAAATGGAACGAGCCAGTATGCATCGCTGTCCTACCCGACCATTACACTCCCGTAGAGATGCGCATACACGTCGGCGAACCAGTGCCTTTCATCATATACTATCCAGGCATCCAGCCTGACGATGTACAAAGCTATGATGAATATACCTGCGTAGGTGGCGGATACGGTGTGCTGCGACTGCAGGAATTCATGCAGTGCCTTATGAACAATGCATAATTCAGAATGCATAATGCATAATTCTTAATTCGTAATTCTTAATTAAAACGATGAAATATTACAGTACAAACAAGAAAGCGCCCATGGCCACGCTTGAGAAAGCAGTGGTGAAGGGACTGGCAGAGGATAAGGGCCTCTATATGCCCGAAAATATCAAGCCACTGCCGAAGGAGTTTTTCGACAACATCGACAAGATGTCTTTTCAGGAAATCGCATACACCGTTGCTGACGCCTTCTTCGGTGAGGACGTGGATGCCGACGCACTGAAGAAAATCGTTTATGACACACTGGCGTTCGACTGCCCAGTAGTGCCTGTATGCGACAACATCTACACACTAGAACTGTTCCACGGCCCTACGCTGGCATTCAAGGATGTCGGCGCACGTTTCATGGCACGACTGTTACAGTATTTCCTGAAGAAAGAAAACAACGGTTCTGAGGTCAACGTGCTTGTGGCAACCTCCGGCGACACCGGTTCTGCCGTGGCAAACGGATTCCTCGGCGTTGAAGGCATCAAGGTATATGTACTCTATCCAAAAGGCAAGGTCAGCCCGATACAGGAATGTCAGTTCACCACACTGGGACGCAACATCACCGCCATCGAGGTTGACGGCGTGTTCGACGACTGTCAGGCATTGGTAAAGACTGCCTTCATGGATGCCGACCTCAACGCACACATGAAGCTGACATCAGCCAACTCCATCAACGTGGCGCGCTTCCTGCCTCAGGCCTTCTACTATTTCTATGCATACGCCCAGATGAAGAAGCAGGGCAAGGCTGACCAGATGGTTATGTGCGTGCCTTCAGGCAATTTCGGCAATATTTGCGCAGCTCTCTTCGGACACCGCATGGGACTTCCCATCAAGCGTTTCGTTGCAGCCAACAATGCCAACGACATCTTCTACAACTATCTGCAGACCGGCGAATACCACCCACAGCCGTCAAAGGCAACGCTGGCAAACGCCATGGACGTGGGTGACCCTTCAAACTTCGCCCGCATCTATGATTTATACAAGGGCGACCACAAGGTCATCACCTCGCTCATAAGTGGTGCCACATACAAGGATGAGCAGATAAAGGAGACCATGCGCCAGTGTCATGCAGAGACGGGCTATGTGCTCGACCCTCACGGAGCATGCGGTTACCAGGCACTGAAAGACCTGCTGCAGCCGGGCGAGGCAGGCGTATTCTGCGAGACGGCACATCCTGCAAAGTTCAAGGAGAAGGTTGACGACATCCTCTCCACCGACATCGCCATTCCGGAGCGTCTGCAGGCCTTTATGAAGGGTACCAAGCAGAGCGTAGCCATGAGCAAGGACTTCGCAGATTTCAAAGCATTCCTGATGAAGCAGTAATCTTTTCTTAACGCATAGTGAAAGCTATCATATTACCTCCTAATATGGTAGCTTTTATTGTATAATAGAATTAAACGAATTGGCTTCGCAAAACATGTGATTATCATGTAATTATCCACGAATCTGAGTAATCAGTGTAATCTGTGGGAGGAAACTACATAAAAGACAAAAATCTGTGGGAGGTGGGGGCAAGGTTCTTATTGGGTTAGTTCCTTGTATATGGTTTCAAATATCTGGCGGAGCTGCTGGCGGTTGTTGATGATGCTGCGCAATTCTGAGAGGTTGCGCTCGTTGTCAGAACCTTGAATCCACAGTTTGATGTAGCCGGCGGTGGAATACTTCTGCTGCATGTGTTCAAGGAAACGCTGCCAGTGTTCCTCATGCGTTTTCTCTGGATAATGGTCAAGGCCAAACTGTACCGTGCGGCGGAATACGCTGTCGGGCTGCAGGTCGCGGTCGGCCTCGGCAACAATCTTGCCATAGATGTTGCGCGGAGCACGCGAGGCACTGGCACGATGGTCCTCGACAGCCTGTCGCATCACCTCTAACTGCTGGGCGGAGAACCACTTGTCAAGGCGCCTGTCGGCCTTAAGTATCTTCCCACTCTCTATATGATGCGTGGCACGCTCCACCTCCAGTCCGAGGTCATGATATGCCGCCACGACGTATGCCATGTCAATATCTGCCCCCATCTTCTGCGCAAGGCGCACGGAGGCATTGATGACACGGTTGACGTGGGTCATATTATGAGCAGCGTCGAACGCATTATACCGCTTAAGTATATTGCGCTCGACGAACTCCATAAGGTCAAGTGAAACGTTGCGTTGCAAATTACTCAGTATTTAATTTAAGTTTCACATTTGCTCAACTTATGTAGTTAAGGGGAGTTAAAGGGAGTTAGAAGGAGATAAAGGACAATACTGATTGACTGTAAACAAGCAAAAACATGTCTTCTATCTACCGTTATCTTCACCAATATTCTTCTACAACAGTTGAGTATTGAACTATGCATTATGAATTATGCATTGTGAATTAACTACAGTTTCAGTTCCTTGAGAACCTGTGCTATCTTCTGACGGGTGGTGACACGCGTAGGAACGAGCGGCAGACGAAGGACATTCTTCAGCAGTCCCATCTCACTCATCAGTGCCTTAACGCCGGCAGGATTGCCATCGACGAACAGCAGGCTGTAAAGTTCGGTAAACTTATGGTGAATTTTCTGTGCTGCGGCATACTCGCCATTGAACTCAAGGCGTATCATGCGCGAGAACTCCTTTGGCAGGGCGTTGCCAATGACAGAGATGACACCAACGGCACCCGTAGCAATCATGTGGAAGGTGATGGCATCATCGCCGGAAAGCACCTCGAAGCGCTCAGGCTTGTTCTTGATAATCTCGTCAACCTGCTCGATGCTGCCGCTGGCCTCCTTGATGGCTACGATGTTGTCGCAGTCGTTAGCCAGTCGGCATGTAGTCTCCGGCTTCAGGTTTATGCCTGTGCGTCCAGGAACATTATAAAGCACCACCGGCAGTTTCGTAGCGTTGGCGATAGCCTTGAAATGCTGGTAGAGACCCTCCTGAGACGGCTTGTTGTAATATGGGCATACAGAGAGCAGTCCGTCAATGCCGCTCATGTCATACGTCTTGCACATATCAACCACGGCAGCGGTATTGTTGCCGCCGCATCCCATGAGCAAAGGCACACGACCAGCCACCTGTTTGACGATGAACTGCTTCACCTCGTAATGCTCAGCTGGAGACAAGCAAGGTGTCTCGCCTGTTGTGGCGAGAATACAGAGGAAGTCTGCATCGTTGGCCAACTGATACTCAATGACTGATGCCAGTGTCTTGTAATCTACACTGCCGTCCTCACAGAAAGGAGTCACGAGGGCTATTCCCAAACCACGAAATATATTCTGCATAATCTTAACTATGAATTATGTACTATAAACTATAAACTAAAAACAGTAAACAGTAAACTATAAACAGTAAACTGTAAACTATAAACTATGAACTATCAATACTCCTGCCAAGGCTTAATCATTATCTTGTCAAGCGGCATGGTGCAGAAAGCATTGATGAACGCACTTGCAAGCCTGCTGTTTGTTATCAACGGGATGTTGAGGTCTATGGCTGCACGGCGTATCTTATAACCGTTGTCAAGTTCACGAACAGTGAGATTCTTCGGAATATTAACAACCATGTCTATCTCCTTGTTGTGCAACATTTCAAGAGCCTGTGGCTTCTTACCCTCATCAGAAGGCCAGAACACCTCAATGCTTGGAATGTCATTCTCGCAAAGGAACTTGTATGTACCGCCGGTAGCATAGAGCTGATAACCATGTTCTACAAGCATCTTGGCAGCATCAAGCATCTCAGCTTTCTGCTTCGTTGAGCCAGTGGACAGGAGAATGTTCTTCTCTGGTATGCGATGGCCCACGGAGAGCATGGCCTTAAGCAATGCACATGAGGTGTCGTTGCCGATACAGCCAACCTCACCTGTTGATGCCATGTCAACGCCAAGCACTGGGTCTGCCTTCTGCAGACGGTTGAAAGAGAACTGGCTGGCCTTGATACCTACATAGTCAAGGTCGAAGAGATTCTTGCTTGGTTTCTCGAAAGGTACGCCAAGCATAATCTTCGTGGCGAGGTCGATGAAGTTGTACTTCAAAACCTTTGACACAAACGGGAAGGAACGTGAAGCACGCAGGTTAGTCTCAATGACGAGGATGTCATTGTCCTTTGCCATATACTGGCAGTTGAACGGACCTGAGATATGCAGTTCCTTTGCTATCTGCTTAGAGATACGCTTGATGCGGCGCACGGTCTCTACATACAGTTTCTGTGGTGGGAATTGCAGTGTAGCGTCACCAGAGTGTACGCCGGCAAACTCGACGTGCTCTGATATAGCGTATGCCACAATCTCACCATCCTTTGCCACACCGTCGAAGTCGATTTCCTTGGCATGCTCGATGAACTTGCTCACCACCACTGGGTGCTCACTGCTGATATTGGCGGCAAGCTGCAGGAATTTCTCCAGTTCCTCACGGTTTGAGCATACATTCATAGCAGCACCAGACAATACGTATGACGGACGCACCAGAACAGGGAAGCCTACCTTTTCTATAAACGCATCGATATCCTCCATAGAGGTAAGTGCAGCCCATGCTGGCTGGTCAACACCAATGCGATTGAGCATTGAAGAGAACAGCGCACGGTCCTCACAGTTATCAATGTCTCTTGCAGATGTGCCAAGTATAGGCACATTCTCTGCATCAAGTTTCATGGCAAGGTTGTTTGGTATCTGACCACCAGTAGAGAGTATGACTCCGTATGGTGTCTCGAAGTCAAGAATATCCATGACGCGCTCGAATGTCAGCTCATCAAAATACAGACGGTCGCACATGTCGTAGTCGGTTGATACTGTTTCAGGGTTATAGTTTATCATCACAGAACGGTAACCCTGCTTGCGTATTGTATTGAGAGCCTGCACACCACACCAGTCGAACTCTACAGAAGAGCCGATACGGTATGCACCGGAACCGAGCACCACGATGGATTTCTTGTCATGTTCATACTTTATGTCGCTTGCAACACCTGCGTATGTGACATACAGATAGTTTGTCTGTGCAGGATACTCAGCCGCCAGCGTGTCAATCTGCTTAACGACTGGTACGATACCATAGCTCTTACGCAATGCACGGACTGTAAGAATGGCCTTGTGCATATTGCCCAGTTCCTTGTCGAGACCGACGGCACGGGCTATCTGGAAATCGGTGAATCCATAAACTTTGGCTGTACGTATGAGTTCCTTACTCATGGTATTGATAGACTTGCACTTGTCCATCTCATCGTCGATATCGACAATGTGCTGCAGCTTCTCAAGGAACCATTTGTCTATCTTTGTCATATCGTGGATTTGCTCCACATTATATATCTTACGCTTGAGAGCCTTGGCGATGACGAATATACGCTTGTCGGTAGGAGCTTTCAATGCACCCTCGATATCATCAATCTGCAATACCTTGTTCTCGACGAAACCATGCATTCCCTGCCCTATCATGCGCAAGCCTTTCTGTATGGCTTCCTCAAAATTACGACCGATGGCCATAACCTCGCCCACAGACTTCATGGAAGAACCGAGTTCCTTGTCAACACCACGGAACTTAGAGAGGTCCCAGCGCGGTATCTTACATACCACATAGTCAAGGGCTGGCTCGAAGAATGCGCTGGTGGTCTTGGTTACGGAGTTCTTCAGTTCGAACAGTCCATAGCCCATGCCGAGCTTCGCTGCCACGAATGCAAGCGGATAACCCGTAGCCTTTGATGCGAGAGCAGAAGAACGGCTCAAGCGGGCATTAACCTCGATGACACGGTAATCCTCTGACTGCGGATCGAAGGCATACTGCACGTTACACTCACCGACGATACCTATGTGGCGAATAATCTTTATAGCCAAAGCACGAAGCTTATGATACTCAGAGTTTGTCAGAGTCTGAGACGGAGCGATGACGATGGATTCGCCGGTATGGATGCCCAATGGGTCGAAGTTCTCCATGTTGCAGACCGTGATACAGTTGTCGTAACGGTCGCGAACCACCTCATACTCTATCTCTTTCCATCCCTTCAGTGATTTCTCCACGAGTACCTGAGGTGAGAAAGAGAAGGCCTTCTCAGCAAGTTTGTTCAGTTCTTCCTCATTGTCGCAGAAGCCTGAGCCAAGACCGCCGAGGGCATACGCAGCACGGATGATGACAGGGTAACCGAGTTCTGCTGCAGCCTTGCGTGCGCTCTCTATATCTTCACAAGCATGTGACTTAATGGTCTTTACATCGATTTCATCGAGTTTCTTGACGAAGAGTTCACGGTCTTCTGTGTCCATGATGGCCTGAACAGGTGTGCCAAGCACCTTGACATTATATTTCTCAAGGATGCCGCTCTGGTAGAGTTCCACACCACAGTTCAGCGCTGTCTGACCTCCGAAAGCCAACAGTATGCCGTCTGGTTTCTCCTCCTGGATAACGCGCTCCACGAAATAAGGCTGCACTGGCAGGAAATAGACCTTATCAGCCACACCCTCCGACGTCTGCACGGTGGCAATGTTTGGATTTATGAGAACGGTCTCCACACCTTCCTCACGCAAAGCCTTCAGGGCCTGTGAACCAGAATAGTCGAATTCACCAGCTTCTCCTATCTTTAATGCTCCGGAACCAAGGAGCAACACTTTCTTTATATTATCGTCTTTCATTTTTCTAGTCTGTGTGGTGTTTTAGTTCATACTGCTTACAAACTTATCAAACATAAATTCCGTATCAACAGGTCCGGAACATGCCTCTGGATGAAACTGGCTGGAGAACCAAGGCTTTGACTTATGGCGTATGCCTTCGTTGGAACCATCGTTCATGTTGACGAACAACTCTTCCCAATCATTGCCAAGTGTAGAAGCATCAACAGCATAGCCGTGATTCTGCGATGTTACGAAACACTTATCTGTTCCTACCATACGCACAGGCTGGTTGTGTGAACGATGACCATATTTGAGTTTGTAAATCTTCGCTCCTGCAGCCTTTGACAACAACTGGTTGCCCATGCAGATACCGCAGATAGGCTTGTCGCTCTTTTCCATCTGCTTCTGTATAATCTTGACTGCATCCTCACACATATCTGGATCGCCAGGACCGTTGGCAAGGAACAGGCCGTCAAACTCCATGTCGGTGTAATCGTAATTCCAAGGCACACGTATCACCTCGCAACCACGGTTTATCAGACACCTTATAATATTTGCCTTCACGCCACAGTCAACGAGCACTACCTTCTTTGCAGCACCTTCATTGTAACGTATTATTTCCTTACAAGACACCTTGTCAACGAAGTTTACACCTTCGTAGTTTGCTTCTGGAATATTATTTGGTTCATCGTCAAACAATATCTTGCCCATCATGACACCATGCTCACGCAAAACCTTTGTAAGTTCTCGGGTGTCAATGCCTGTTATGCCGGGCACATGTTCGCGCTTCAACCAATCAGCAAGGCTCTCCTTTGCATTCCAGTGGCAATACTTCTCACTGTAGTCTGCCACGATAATTGCCGAAGCGTAAATTTTGTCGCTCTCCATAAACGTAGGCAGTCCGTTTGCTTCAAAAGTAAAAGGAGGTACGCCATAGTTGCCGACAAGGGGATATGTCAGCACCATTAACTGACCTGCGTATGAAGGGTCCGTAAGACTTTCGGGGTATCCCATCATAGCAGTGTTGAATACCACTTCGCCTGCTACCGGCTTGTCATAGCCGAATGACTTGCCATGAAATTTTGTACCGTCTTGTAATAATAATGTAACGTTTCGCATTTTTATATTTTTTCTTCTTATCTTCTCCTATATTCCAGTTCTCCGTTAACTACCTGTATCTCTCCTACTCCACTGTCACTGACTTAGCAAGATTTCTTGGCTGGTCAACATTCAGTCCCTTAACCACTGCAACATGGTATGACAACAACTGAAGCGGTATCACGCTTAACAATGGTGCAAGGCACGATAAAGTATGTGGTATCTCAATGGTTTCGTCAACCATATCTCTTACCTGTTCGTCACCTTCTGTCACAATAGCTATAATCCTGCCATGACGTGATATCACCTCCTGCATGTTTGATATGATTTTCTGATACAGTTTGTGATGTGTAGCGATGAATACCACCGGCATCTCTGCATCAACCAATGCAATGGGACCATGTTTCATCTCTGCAGCTGGATATCCTTCTGCATGTATGTAACTGATTTCTTTAAGTTTCAAAGCGCCCTCAAGAGCTACAGGATAATTCCAACCACGTCCAAGATACAAGAAATTGTGTGCGTATGTGAATGTTGCCGCAAGCTTTTGGATTTTGTCGTTCTGCTCCAAAATTTTCTTTATCTTGTCAGGAATTACAAGCAATTCCTTTATCGTTTCCTCATATTCATCCTGCTCTATGGTTCCCTTGGCCATACCAAGAGCCAGTGCAAGCATCGTCAATACTACTACCTGGCCAGTGAATGCTTTTGTTGATGCCACGCCAATCTCCGGTCCAACGTGAATGTATGTTCCTGTATCAGATTCACGTGCTATGGATGAACCGACACCATTCACGATTCCAAAAATCATTGCTCCACGCTCTTTCGCAAGTTGTATTGCAGCAAGAGTGTCTGCAGTCTCACCAGACTGTGATATTGCCATAACGACATCGCCACATCCTATCACTGGATCTGAATAACGGAATTCACTGGCGTATGCTACTTCTACAGGAATACGGCAGAAATGTTCTATCAACTGTTTACCGATCAATCCTGCATGCCAAGATGTACCGCATGATACTATAACAATACGATTGGCATTAAGCAACTGACGACGGTTGTTGGTCACGGCTGAAAGAATAACCTGAGGCCCAGAATATGGAGAGTCAACTATTCTTCCACGCATACAGTCCTTCAAGACATTCGGCTGGTCAAATATCTCCTTGAGCATGAAATGAGGGAAACCTTCGTGGTCGAGCATCGAAAGATCTACATTAACTTCTTTCACCTCAGCATCAGCTATTTCACCATTAAGGTTATAGACCTCAAGTGGCATACCTCTTTTTATCACAGCCATCTCCTCGTCATTCAGATACACAATGTGTTTTGTGTATTCTGCTATAGGAGAAGCATCAGAAGCAAGGAAAAATTCAGAATTGTCATCTACTATGCCCACTGCTAACGGGGATGACTTTCGTGCTGCTACAAGCATTTCTGGATGGCGACTGTCTATCACTGCAATAGCGTATGCACCAAACACCTGGTTTAACGCTCCTCGAACAGCAGTAGCAAGGTCGACATCGTTTGTCACCATCACATAGTCTATGAGCTGAACCAGCACTTCTGTGTCTGTCTCACTCTTGAAATCATATCCACGTTCCTTAAGCTGTTCACGCAAGGTGGCATAGTTTTCGATAATACCATTGTGTACCAATGTCAGGTTGCCAGACTGGCTGACATGCGGATGTGCATTAACTTCACTGGGGACACCATGAGTTGCCCATCGTGTATGTGCTATTCCAAGAGTTCCTGTTATATCTTTATTGTTGGCTACAGCTTCCAAATCAGACACCTTGCCTTTGGCTTTATAAACATTAAGTTTATTGTCTGTATCTGACAGCAACGCACAACCAGCAGAGTCATATCCACGATATTCCAAACGCTTCAATCCTTTTATCAGAATTGGATATGCCTGCTTTTTACCTATGTATCCTACTATTCCACACATGTGTTTTTTTGCTTTATAAAAAAGTTAAGAATTTAGAATTAAGATTAGCTGATGAATTCCTGCATTAAATCCTAATTCTAAATTCTTAACCATTGAATTATTTTTTACTAAGACTAATTGTCAATGTCGCCAACGATATTAAAGCACTCGATATTGGCGTCCAGAATGTATATGAACTTACGTCAGCACTGCGAGCCCTTGCCTTATGCGGCTCTACGTATATAACGTCATTCTGTTGCAGATAGTAATATGGTGAATTGAATATATTTGCGTCATTGAGATTAAATCTCGCCGTCGTCTTTTCACCTTCTGCACTTTCCCTGACAAGGAGGATGTTGGGACGCTTGCCGTAAACGGACAAATCACCACATTGTGCCAATGCCTCTATAATACTCAATCGTTCATTTTCAACATTTAGCACTTTTGAGCCCGTTACCTCTCCTATAACTGTCACTTTGAAACTTGAATATCTAACCTTAACTACCGGATTCTCATCTGCAGCGAAATATGGTTTTATAGTCTGAGCAATATAACTCTCTGCTTCCGGTCTTGTCATTCCTTCCAACTTGATGGAACCTATAATTGGGAAGTTTATATTGCCATCCTTGTCAACGATATATGAATACATCGTTTTGCTTGCCGTCGAGTTGCCGGTCATAGCGTTGGAATTAGCACTCAATGACATATTGAAAGGACGAGCAGCATCAGGATTAAGCGAAGAAACAAGAATAGTCAATTCATCATTCGGTTTAATACGAATCTGGGGCATATCCTTATGTCCTGCCAAATTTACAGAATCCATATTTTGGAAATATGCCACTTGCTTTGTCATGACACAACCCGAAAAGGCTACGGCTGCAACAACAAGAAGCAGCAGTGGAAGTATTTTTCTCATTTTAATTTATACTTTTTATTGCAATTTGACTGCAAAGTTACAAAGTTTTTCTGATACTCGCAAACTTATTTATTAAAACTTTTGTGTTAATTTAGAAATTGTTGTATCTTTGCACTATATTATTCGGCAACTTCAATAGAACACACGAAAAAATGACAAAAGAACAAGTATTATTAAAACTGACAGCATTATGTGCTAAATGTGAACAGTGTATTTTTGATGTACGCAAAAAAATGCAACGTTGGCAGATTGACGAAGAAACACAGAATGCTGTCATAGAATACCTGGTAAACGAAAGATACATTGACGAATCACGATATGCTCATGCTTTTATAAAGAACAAGATAAAATACAACAAATGGGGAAAATATAAAATAGAACAGGCCCTGCGCCTGAAACAGATTCCGAAAGAGTTGTATTCCCAATATATGCCGGAGGCTGATGACAATGAATATAACGAAGTTCTGCTGTCGATACTGAAACAAAAAATGAAATCAGTGAAAGCTGACAATGACTATGAGAAGAAAGGAAAACTCATCCGTTTTGCCCTGCAGCGTGGTTTCACGTATGACCAAGTACAAGACTGCATCGATAATTTAATGGAACGAAAGCGTTGATATGTTATTAAAATCTATTCTTGACTTTTTGTTCCCTCGTTATTGCGAGATGTGTGGAGAAAGGCTTTCTGTAAACCAACCTTTCATTTGTCATCAATGTGATGAGAAATTACCCAGGACATTATGGTGGAGAAATTCTAATCCTATTGTTGAAAGATACAGACCTGACGATGTCATTTTTCAGGAAATAGACGACAGGGAAAGTCTTATAACCGAAAAGACAAAAAGTGTTTCTAATCCCTTTACCGAAAACGAACTTGCAATGCGACTTTATGGCCGTGCTGATATTGAACGTGCCATGTCATTTATTAAATACGTTCCAAAGTCTAAAAGTGCTCAACTGGTTTATGGATTCAAATATCATGACAAGCCTTTCATAGCATCCCTGCTCGGTGAAATGATGGGAAAAGAACTTGGTGACGTTAATTTCTTCTCAGGAATAGATTATCTGGTACCTATGCCCATAACAAAGAAGAGGAAACGCAAACGTGGATATAATCAAAGCACTGAATTAGCAAAAGGAATAAGTAAGGTAACAAATATACCTGTTGCTGAAGACGTTATAAAAAGAGACTTTTTTGTTCAGTCACAAACAAAACTCGATTCCATCGGCAGAATGGAGAATATTGAAGGGGCATTTACTCTTTGCAAGAAAAGCCATAATGTCTCAAATAAGCATGTTTTACTGATTGACGATGTAATAACTACCGGTGCCACCATCATAGAGTGTTGCGACACACTAAAAAAAATCCAAGGAATAAGAATCAGCGTCTTATCCCTTGGATTTGTTACCACCTAAATTATATGGTTTAGAATTCATCAGTATTTTCTTTCATGTCAATAAACTGTCCTTTAGTATCATAGAACTTATATTCCAGGAAAGCTAATTCCTGTGATGGTATGACGGAGAATCCAAAACCATAGCGTAATTGCCATTTACGTTTCAGACTCCAGAATCCTTTGTTTATGTATGCAGCAACATACGGATGTACATACAGTTTAAATTTCTTCTGTCCTACTTTATTTATCAAATATGAGATTTTATGCTCCAAAGAGTCTGTGAAAAGAATACTTGACTTTATTTTTCCCTTACCAAAGCATGTCGGACATGTTTCCTCAACATTTACATCCATAGCCGGGCGAACACGTTGACGAGTGATTTGCATCAAACCAAACTTAGACAAAGGAAGGATATTGTGTCTTGCCCTGTCTTTCTGCATATTCTTGCACATCCGCTCATACAACAACTGGCGATCTTCCGCTAAATTCATATCGATAAAATCGACAATTATTATACCGCCCATATCACGCAAACGAAGTTGGCGTGCCAATTCATCAGCAGCACTTAGATTGCAGTCAAGAGCATTGGCTTCTTGTCCTTCTACGCCGCGCGAACGATTACCGCTGTTCACATCTACGACATGCATCGCTTCTGTGTGTTCTATGATAAGATACGCACCATGTTTGAAATTAACGGTTTTACCGAAACCAGACTTTAATTGTTTGGTGACATTGAAATTATCAAATATAGGTAAAGTACCCGTATATAGTTTCACTATTCCTACACGGTCTGGTGCTATCAACTGCACATATTGCCTTACTTCTTCATATACATCTTTGTCATTGACATAGATGTTTTCATAAGAAGGATTGAACAAATCACGCAGCAATGCCACCGTGCGACTTGTCTCTTCAAAGACGAGTGAAGGACGACTCTGGGCATTTTGGATTTTCCTTAAGGTGTCTTCCCAACGTTTAATCAATACAGACAACTCCGATTTCAAGTCTTCCAGTCTCAGTCCTTCTGCAACTGTACGTACGATGACACCGTAGTTTTTGGGTTTTATACTGTATATCAGTTGCTTTAACCTTGCCCTTTCCTCACCATTCTTAATCTTAGAAGATACATTTACTTTCTCTCCAAAAGGAATTAAAACAAGATAGCGACCTGCAAAAGAAATATCACAAGACAAGCGAGGACCTTTCGTTGAAATCGGTTCTTTAACTATCTGTACAAGAACATCATGTCCTTGTGAAACCACATTGGCTATACTGCCATCTTTTGGCAAATCAGGTAAACGTGTGGCTTTGGCAAAAGGAAATAATGTACGTCTGTCGCTTTCTACCTGTTTTAGATATTTTTCAAAAGATGAATATTGTAATCCTAAATCAAGATAGTGCAAGAATGCTTCACGTTCATAACCAACATCAACAAATGAAGCATTTAGCCCAGACATAATTTTCTTAACCTTTGCTAAATAGATGTTTCCTACAGAAAACGATGCTTCCCTTGGTGCTTTCTGATATTCCACCAGGTCTTTGTCTTCAAGAATAGCTATGGAAACCTCATTTTCCTTAACGTCTATAATTACTTCGCTAGTCACAGTTTTATAGGTAGGCTTTTAATTGAAAATAAAAAAGAGGGCAAGAGAATTTACAATTCTTCTCACCCTCTTTTCCTTAGAAAGAAATCACAATTTATTTGCTCTTATGACGATTCTTTCTTAATCTTTTTTTACGCTTGTGAGTTGCCATTTTGTGGCCCTTCTTCTTCTTTCCGTTTGGCATAGTTGTAAAATTTATAATTATAAATATTTTTCAATCTAAATTAATCCTCTGAGGTAACCTCCTCGCCTCTCATGCGCTGCAGGAAACTCTTAGATGGTTTGAAACCAGGGAAATTATGTGCTGGTATGGTAATAGTTGTGTTCTTTGAGATATTACGAGCAGTCTTTTCAGCTCTTTTCTTTATTACAAATGTGCCAAAACCACGCAAATAAATATTTTCGCCATTAACCATAGAATTACGGATAACATCCATAAATGCTTCTACTGTCACAGCTACTTCTTTCTTTGACACGCCAGTTGTGGCAGTGATTTCTGTAATGATATCAGCTTTCGTCATTTCTTTTTTTTATAAACTTTAATTTATTGTATTTTTTGAAATCGAGCACAAAGTTACAAAAAAACTTTCGGTTAAAAAAATTATTTTTATTTTTTTTGTACTTTTACCGTGTATTTTCTTGAAAATTAGATATATCTCAAATAAAACTCATTGGTAAGAGGCTATTTATGGTATCTACTATGGCTACTTTATGTGCAGAACACATCAAAATCCGTATTTGTCGCTGATAACGGTTTTCCAGTTCTGAGATAGCCTGTCGGCACATACCACATGGAGTGACATAATCTTTTGTAAATTCTCCGTCACGCCCCTTAGCAGCGAGTGCTATGGATAAAACCGGAACATTTGGATAAAGATTTTGTGCAGTATATATGGTGGAACGTTCTGCACATATACCAACCGGATACGAAACATTCTCCTGGTTTGCACCCCGGACTATCTTTCCGTTATCCAACAATGCTGCTGCTCCTACAGAGAAATTACTATATGGAGAATATGACAGCTCTACAGCTTTGCGAGCTTCTTCAACAAGGACAGCATCGTCCTCCATCAGTTCGTCTATTCCTATTTCTATAATGTTAATGTTCTTATTCATCTTTTATATCTTTGTCAACATTTTCTGTTTCGTAACATCCTATATCTGGCAGAGTCTTGTCACGTTTTCTTCCTTTGCGGTCTATTGGCAATGCTGTCTCCGGATTTGCTGCATCTATGGCTGCCGTACCTTCCTTCGGAGTAAAATCATAGAAGAAATTCTGTGTATCAAACAATACAAAGCTATTTCGTGCCAATGTCAGCGTATCGTCAACATCATCTTCTATCAAGCAATCCTTGAACATATATTCATAGTCTATGCCAGGCACTGTCCTTACCAAGCAATGGTCAAACAATACTCTTAAGGAATCCTCTGTTCCACCATGCGACCATATCACGACATCGTCCGCATATCCCTTTATCAAGGAGTTGTATATTTTCATATCCAATGGATGAGATATGCCATCCTTGCCATTAGAGAAGAATAATGCAGCACCTCTGTTTGCATCAAATGGATAGTATTGTGCTATGGTACACTGATTGATATCCACTTTACCACCACAGAATGTCAGACAATTAGCAAGAGTGTTGCTGATCTGTGTGTTTTCTATCGATATATTGCAATCCTCTGCATATATGCCATAGCTACGCATGTTGTGAATCGAAGAATTTCTTATGTTCAGCTTTTGTTTCGTATCGTCATCTGCTGAGTCGCAGACAATAGCAGCAGAACCTCCGTGTATGTCTGTATAATTAATCTCATTATCATAAGAAACAGCATGGTAATGTATTCCTCCCCATTGACCAGGGTTGTTGTCATACGAAAGGTTTGAAACCATCCAGTCAAATCGGTCACACCGCATCGTCACCTCATTGTCCTGCTCACCCATTATCTTCAGTTTTCCCTTGACGTCGATTCCTGCATTGTCATGAAAATACAAGGTAGTACCGGGCATTACCGTTAATGTAGCAAGTGAATCGACTGTCAACATACCATATATTAATATGGGCTTGCCGTTTTCATTACCCAGATATGTTACCGTGTCACCTCCAATGGTTTCATTGTTCAGGATATCAGCATCCCATGACCATGCATTGAGATTCACCACTTGGTTTCGTCCGTTTTCCAAAGTAAAGATTAAGTTGTCTTCAAGCAAGGTCGGCACATCATTTCCGTTTACCTGTGATGTCAGTTCCACGAACACTCTCAAGGAATCTTTGTCATAGAGTTCAACGTCACGCATACTATATCCATTTGCATCACTCAGATACGTGCCGTTAACATTTACCCTGAACCCTGTTTGGTTTCTCTGTGCAAGTATTATGCTTGATATTCTTATACCATTACCAGAGTTATTATATACCTTAAACTTTTTGTGAGGAGTCGGAACTGTAGAAAAACACGTATCCAGGCTCAAAGTGTCTGTTTCAAACGTCAGCACATTCTGATATGATACAGAAAAGTCGTCGTTATCCGAACACGACATCTGTACCATTATCGCCATGAGCAGGGTCAAATATGTTATAATCCTATTTTTCATCATTTACATAACGAACAGACAGTATATTTATTGTGTTATCATGACATGCTACAGTTTGTGACACTCTTTCTCCCAACAGCCATATTATCTCACCATCAGCATCAACCAGCACCAACTGGTGTTTCCGCTGAAAATAGTCTTTTTTATTATCTGTCAGATAGTCGCTTATTAGTTTTCTTCCCTTCATTCCATAAGGTTTCATCGCATCGCCTTGCTTTACATTTCTTAGAACCAAAGGAAATTTCACCTTGTCACAGTCAATGGTGATATGATATTTCTGTTTACTCGGTATGAAAGTGTCTGTTCGCTCTGTTCGCTTTATAACAATCTTTACTTCATCCAAGATATTATACAGTCCTTCTTCCGGTATGCGTACCTCTATATTGCCATGTCTATCTGATTCTGTTGTTGACATTACTATCATTTCTCCCCTATCCATCGCTAATATATGCATAGCAGAAGTCCATGTCCTTCCTGTCTGGGTGTCAATGTTGTCATATATCGACTTTATCAAAGGTGCCGGGAAATCAAACTGAGCCAGTATTCTAAACAACACTTCCTCTGGAACTGTTTGTTTTTTTAGCTTTTCTATGTCAATGATATAGCGTGCATTTTCTCTCCTGCAGCATGTCGCCATACTCTTTTCCATGGATTCATCTATGATCCTTGACAATTCTGATATGTTTTCTATTGAGCGTGATATGTTTTCTATGACAGCAGGATTTATTCCTTCCAGCAATGGTATCACATCAAGACGTATCTTGTTTCTTACCACATCATTTACCAGATTGGTACTGTCCGTCACATAATCCTGTTCACAGTCATTCAGGTATCTCACTATTTCCTCACGCGTTACGCACAACAAAGGTCGTATGATGCTGCCATTACGCGGTTTCATCGCCATCATACCGTTGATTCCCGTACCTCTTACCAGATTGATAAACAATGTTTCCACATTGTCATTCTTATGATGTGCCACCACTATGCATTCTGCATTAATGGCACCGCGCAACTGTTCAAAGTAGCCATATCTCAACTCTCTTGCCGCCATTTCTATGCTCACCTTGTGCAACGTGGCATATTCCTTAGTGTCAAAATGGGCTACATGCAGTGGTATGTCTTGTTTCTCACACAGATTTCTGCAAAATGTCTCGTCACTATCGCTTTCATCGCCTCTAAGGTGAAAATTACAGTGTACGGCATGTATGTCATATCCCATTTCTTTCATCAGCAGAAGCAGACACACAGAGTCTGCCCCACCCGACAGTGCAACAAGATATAACTTACCATATTGCAATAGGTTATGTTTTGATATGTATTTCTTTACTTTATTCAACATAAAGTACGAGTCCTTTCAGATATTCTCCTTCTGGATGATAAATATTTATCGGATGATCGGCTGGCTGGTGCAACTGATGCAGTATGCGTACATTGCGTTTGGATTGTGCTGCTGCAGTAAATACGGCATTACGGAAATGTTCTTTTGTAACCACCTGCGAACATGAGAATGTAAAGACTATTCCGCCTGGTTTTATCTTCTCAAAGGCTTTTGCATTAAGTCTTGTATATCCTTTCAGGGCATTGCGCAATGCGCCACGGTGTTTTGCAAATGCAGGAGGGTCAAGTATAATAAGGTCATAATTCTTACCTGCTTTCTCCAAATACTTGAATGCATCCTCACAATATGCATTATGACGTTCATCATTTGGGAAATTGAGTTCCACGTTTTTTGTGGTTAATTCTATTGCCTTGGCCGATGAATCCACCGAATGTACCAATTCTGCCCCACCTCGCATTGCATAGAAAGAAAAGCCTCCTGTATAGCAGAACATATTCAGCACTTTCTTGCCCTTTGAGAATTTCTCGAGCAGCGAGCGGTTCTCACGCTGGTCAACAAAGAATCCTGTTTTCTGTCCATGCAGCCAGTCAACGTGGAATTTCAACCCATTCTCCAGTGCTATGTTTTCTTCCGTTCCACCGTGAATAAAACCATTCTCCTGTCCGAGTTCTGCTTTATATGGCAGTGTCGTCTCACTTTTGTAATATACGTTGTCTATGCGTGTTCCCATGACTTCCACCAGGGCTTTGGCTATTTCTTCCCTGCAATAGTGCATGCCCACGCTGTGTGCCTGCATTACGGCGGTTTTTCCATAACAGTCTATCACCAGGCCTGGCAGTCCGTCTCCTTCACCATGCACCAATCTATAGGTATTGTTTTGCGGATTGTCGGCAATACCTATTGATATGCGCATTTGCAGTGCTATGCTTAAACGCTTTTGCCAGAAATTCTGGTCGATGTCTTCATCGCCAAACGTCAGCATCCTCACTGCTATGCTTCCTATCTGATAGTGTCCTCTACCGATGAAATCGCCGTCATACGTGATTACATCCACGATGTTGCCTTCTTCTATGCCTTCATCCATTTTCATCACTGCACCAGAGAATATCCATGGATGGAATCGCTTAAGACTTTCTTCCTTACCTTTCTTTAAATATATTTTCATGGCTTTATACTGCTTCTTTGTTTATTGGTTCTATCTCCACTTCCGGCACTACGATCAATTCATAATCACGGCTCTCTTTCAGTTTCTCATATTCTCTATACAGCATGATACATGCCCATGCATCAGTTGCCGCATACATCTTCTGTTTCTCGTTCAGCACATCTGCCTCCCAGTTGCTCAACTGCTCTCGCTTTGATATTCTTTGTCCGAAGAAATTGGCATACAGCTTTGCCAGACTTTTGTCTGTCACTCCCAAGTCCATCATGTGGTCTTGTAAATCAAAGAATCCATCGGGGTTAAACTCTCCCCTTGCCTTCAATGACATTATATCGTCATGCCATGACAAACCGATTTTCTTTACTGCTTTGGTTTCCAGCAGGCGAACAATCGACGGACACAGCCCTATGCGGTTAAGACGGAACAGGAAACAGGTGTCCACAGTGCTCACCTGCAACAAAGCTACCTTGTTTCGGCATCCTTTCTTGAATATGGGTTTCGTTTCTGTGTCAAATCCCAACAAATCGGCTTTAAGCAAATAATCTACCGCTTTGTCGGCTTCCGATTCTGTTATCACTACAATTATTCTACCTGGAAATTGTATTCTTGGCAATGAACCTATTAGTTTTTTGTCGTATTTACTGTATATTATTCTGTTTGACATAATTGCTTTCATGCTCCTTTGGCAGGGCGCTATTGTAAAATGATTTACAAATTTACTAATAAATAAGGAGGTACACAAATTTTTGTCTGTTTTCTTCTTCTTTTTCGTTAAATTCTTTCACTTAATTTGCAAATGTCATATATTTTACTTAAATTTGCATAGTCTTACAAATCATAATTAAACGAACTAACCATCTTCAAATGAAAAAAAAGTTTTTTGTTGCTATCATGTTTTTAGCAACATTGGGTGCTTATGCTGCGCCTAATGAAATGACAGTACTCACAAACAAGCCCGGCGCAAAGGTGCAGAGCACAATGTATGGTATCTTCTTTGAGGATATCAACTTTGCTGCTGACGGTGGATTGTACGCTGAAATGGTGAAAAACCGCTCTTTTGAGTTTCCACAGAACTTTATGGGCTGGCGCACATTCGGTAATGTAGAACTGAAAAACGACGGACCTTTTGACAAGAATCCTCATTATGTCCGCCTCTCTTATGCCGGTCATGCTCACAAGCATACGGGCATAGAGAATGAAGGTTTCTTCGGTATTTCCACCAAGAAAGGCGAGAAATATCGTTTCTCTGTGTGGGCTCGCTGTCCTGAAGGCGGTAAATCCACCATTCTTGTGCAGGTTGTTGACAATGCCACCATGGGCGAGCGTCAGGAGCAGGCCGTATGCCATGTGGATGTAGAGGGCAAGGAATGGAAGAAATACACTGCTGAGTTCGAGGCTAAGAAGACTCTCAACAAGCAATCTCTGCGTATCTTCCTCCGCGGTTTCAACAAACAGTCTATCGTCACCACTGACCTTGAGCACGTCAGCCTCTTCCCTGTTGACACTTGGAAGGGTCGCGAGAATGGCATGCGTAAGGATCTCGCACAGGCATTGGCAGATCTTAAGCCTGGCATCTTCCGTTTCCCTGGCGGTTGCATCGTTGAAGGCACCGACCTCGAGACTCGTTACCAGTGGAAGAACAGTGTAGGGCCTGTTGAGAACCGTCCGCTGAACGAGAACCGCTGGCACTACACCTTCGACCATCGTTTCTATCCTGACTATTATCAGTCATACGGTCTTGGTTTCTTCGAGTTCTTCCAGCTGTGCGAGGATTTTGGCTGTGAGGCTCTGCCTGTCATCTCCTGTGGTCTGTCATGCCAGTTCCAGAATGACATAAGGGATGAGAAGAAGGTACACGTTGCTCTTGACGACCTGGATTCATACATACAGGATGCTCTCGACTTAATCGAGTTTGCCAATGGTGCGCCTACGACCAAATGGGGAAAAGTGCGTGCCGACATGGGTCATCCGGAACCTTTCAACCTTAAGTATCTCGGTGTGGGCAACGAGCAGTGGGACTATAAGGACAATCCTGCTTTCACCGCACGTCTGAAGAAGTTCCTCGATGTTCTCAAGAAGGCTCATCCAGAAATAAAATATATCGGAACCACCGGTCCTGACTCTGAGGGCGAGAAGTTCGATATGCTGCAGCCAAAGATGAAGGAACTCAAGGCTGACCTGTATGACGAGCATTTCTACAGAAACGAGGCTTGGTTCATGGCTAAGGAGAACCGCCACCGTTACGACAACTATGACCGCAAGGGTCCAAAAATCTTTGCCGGAGAGTATGCCTGCCACGGCAAGGGTAAGAAATGGAACCATTTCAACGCTTCTCTCATGGAGGCTGCCTTCATGACTGGCATTGAACGCAACGCCGACATCGTGTATATGGCTACATACGCTCCGCTCTTCGCTCATGTTGAGGGATGGCAGTGGCGTCCTGACTTGATATGGTATGACAACCTGCGTTCATTCAAGTCTTGTTCATACTATGTGCAGCAGCTTTACAGCCTCTATAAGGGTACTAACGTACTGCCTCTGACCATGAACGGCAAGGTCGTTGCCGGCGACGAGGACCAGAATGGACTGTTTGCTTCGTCTGTTGTCAACAAGGAGACTGGCGAGATTTACATCAAGATAATAAATGTCGGTTCCACCGCTCAGACTGCCAAGGTTACGCTGAAGGGACTGAAGAAGGCCGCCGGTGCCAAGTGCATCACTCTTAACAGCACTGACCCTATAGCAGAGAACACTCTCGACAATCCAAACAAGATTGTCCCAGTAGAGACCGCAGCCCAGCTCAACGGCAACATTCTTGAGACTGAGGTTCCTGCCTCCTCCTTCTGCGTATATGTAATAAAATAACCAACGGTTTTAAACGGAATATAATAAATAAGGTGTGTCGTAATCGGCACACCTTATTTTGGGCGTATAGCTCATTTTGCAGGATGATTTTGAGTAGTAGGTATTCAATAGCTCAAATTGCAGGATGACTTTTTCTGCCGTTTTCTTGGCTTTTTGGACTAAAGTTAGTACCTTTGCTACCGCAGTCTGAAGCATAGTGGAG
>JAEEHW010000008.1 GCA_016281055.1 Prevotella sp. | reverse complement strand
TGCTCAGCCAGGTGCTTGCGGATAGCAGCAGTCATGGCAAGACGTGAGTCAGAGTCGATGTTGATCTTGCAGACAGCAGACTTAGAAGCCTCGCGGAGCTGCTCCTCAGGGATACCGATGGCAGCCTCGAGCTTACCGCCGAACTTGTTGATGGTGTTAACCTCCTCCATAGGAACTGATGAAGAACCGTGGAGAACGATTGGGAATCCAGGGAGTTTCTTCTCTATCTCGTGCAGGATGTCGAATGCCAATGGTGGTGGAACGAGCACGCCGTTCACCAATGTGCACTGCTCTGGTGTGAACTTGTGTGCACCGTGAGAAGTACCGATAGAGATAGCGAGAGAGTCGCAACCAGTACGTGTAGCGAAGTCGATAACCTCCTCAGGCTTTGTATAGTGTGATTCAGCGGCAACAACCTCATCCTCTACACCAGCGAGAACGCCGAGCTCAGCCTCAACGGTAACGTCGAACTGGTGAGCGTATTCAACAACCTTCTTAGCAAGTGCTACGTTCTCTTCGTAAGGCAGTGAAGAACCGTCGATCATCACTGAAGAGAAACCGTTGTCGATACAGTCCTTGCAGAGCTCGAAAGTATCTCCGTGGTCAAGGTGCAGAACGATTTCAGGATTCTCACAGCCGAGTTCCTTTGCATACTCTACAGCACCCTTAGCGAGGTTGCGGAGGATTGTGCCGTTGGCATAGTTGCGGGCACCCTTAGAAACCTGCATGATAACAGGAGATTTTGTCTCAACAGCAGCCTGAACGATAGCCTGCATCTGCTCCATTGTGTTGAAGTTGAAAGCTGGGATTGCATAACCGCCAGCAACGGCGCGCTTGAACATCTCACGGGTGTTCACAAGGCCGAGGTCTTTGTAATTTACCATAGTGTTTGTTTGTTCTTATAATTAAATTATTACAATTTCGTTGCGCAAAAGTACTGCTTTATTTTTGAACAAACAAATTATTCTGGTTAAATGTCCCTTGCAAGGTTCATTTCCGCGTTTTTTGCAAACTGCGGTTTGCAGTAATGTCAGATGATTTTCAGTAATGTACCCGTAGGACATACAAACCTGCAATAAGGGCGCGGCACAAACACGGCAAGCACAAGCATTACGAGGGCGAACACGATAACCACAACATTGGCCGTCTGCCATATAAAGGCGGTGAAGAGCTCGTAGTCCATCCACTTTGCGGTGACACCTGCAAACATCAGTATAAGGAGTACGACGAACAGTATGCGGCGGAACATTGTCAAGGCTTTTACCGTACCTTGTGACATCTTCCATTTCTTTTTGCTCACCTTACCTGCAAGGTCCTGTGCCGAACCGAAAGGGCAGACGTGTGTGCAGTAGTGCTGTTTCTTTCCAAACAAAGGATATATGAATGCTGTGACGAGCATGATAATGGGTACGACAGAGGTCCATACATCAATGCCTCCCGACATGTATCCCACAAACATTGACCAACTGAGGAACGTACCGCTCCATAGTCCGAGCACCGCCACGTTAAGAAGTAGTTGTGCGGTGCGGAAATGCTTGTTGCGATAGAACAGGGGGATGACAGCTGCCATCAGTGCCACGATGATAGCGGCAGCATATTTGGCGTTCATGTCCATCTTGTCAAACAGTAACTCCTCTTTTTCAATTTCCATGGCATAGAGCACCCCCTGCTTCATGTTCTGCATCACACCGCGTGATGAGAATGTAGCACCAGTCACGGCATCCACTTTCATGGCAAGTGCCTCTTCTAGTGTCTTGCCGTTCCAACTGTTCAGCAATGGTTTTACCTCATTGAAGAAGTCTGGCGTTTCCACATTAGGCAAAGCCTTCACTTGCATTACCCGTCCGTCTTTGATATATATATCCAGAGGTACAGGGCCGGCATATCCTTTTATATCCTTGCCCAGCGTTGTGGTGTTGATTACCATTGTGCCGTCAGCGAGCCTTCGTTCAGCGGTTGTGTCTTGTGTTGCGACAGTGGTGCTGTCATTGCCTATGCTTCTTCCTGCCAGTTTGCCGTCGCGCACAACAGCGGCTGCCATAACCACGCAGATGCATGTGAGGAGCATCAGTATTTGCTTTAGTTTCTTCATGAGTCTTTCCTTTATGCTGCAAAATTAATAAAAAGTATCGAAATCCACAAGATAGTCTTGTCATATTAAAGAAAAATATGTAATTTTGCAAATCGTAACACATAACCATTTTACAACTTGCGAAGCAAAACACAAGATCCAAACCATACCACGTTGTCGGGGGAGCGACTGCTTGACGACTATGTGATAAGCCACAGCGATGCCGAACCGGAATATCTGTACCGCCTGTGGCGCGCTACCAATGTTCACATGCTGCACGGACGTATGGCATCCGGACGGTTGCAGGGACGGTTGCTCAAAATGCTGGTGCAGATGGCTCAGCCTCGTAACATAATAGAGGTGGGAACTTTCTCCGGCTATTCTGCCTTGTGCATGGCTGAAGGACTGACCGACGGCGGTATGCTATACACTTTTGAAATCAACGACGAACAGGAGCCGTTCACACGCAAATGGATAGAGGAATCGCCATGGTCTGACCGCATTACATTTATAATAGGTGATGCATGTACCGAGGCTGCGAAAGTTGGTGTACAGTTTGACATGGCATTCCTTGACGGCGACAAGCGCACCTATGTGGAGACTTATGAGGCTTTGCTGCCGCTGATGTCTCCTGGTGCTTTCATTCTTGCCGACAACACCTTGTGGGACGGGCATGTAATAGACCCCGACTACGACCGCGACCATCAGACACAGGGCATACGCCGTTTCAACGATTATATTGCTGCTGACGACCGAGTGTCACGCGTCATTCTGCCGTTGCGCGACGGCCTGACTATAATTCGGAAGAAAAGAAACTGATGACTTCCTGCTGCATTGTGCGGTTAAAGAAATGCTTTTCCTGCCATATCTTTGTATGCAGTTTGTCATCGGCTTTTTGTGACTGCCATACCTCGCGCATTCTCTTGTAACTGTTCTCCACACCTTCCACGGGGAACAGTTTGTCATTATATCCATTGAAGAACAGTGTGGGCTTTGGACAAGCCATTGCTGCCACGTCGGCATAGTCCATTAGGTTGCGTATGCCAGGCACGAGCATCGAATATGCAGAGCCGCCTTTGTTTTGGTTGTTTGTCAGAGTCATGAGATGCTCTGTGTCGTTCATCCAGCATATCGATGCACTGGCCTTTATCGCATCTGTCAGCGCCGCAGTCGTCCATGAGCGATATGCTCCCATTGAGAATCCCAGACACCCTACGCGGTTGCTGTCTACAAATGGCAGGTGGGCAAGGAACTCGGCAGAGCGTATGTCGTCCCATGTTATCCATGCTCCCCACGATGTACCCATCTGCAGTAAGTTGGCTGACAGTGCCTGCTGTGAGTCATAGCGCACTCCCTCCATACGTCCGCGGTCGCCCCAGAACAAAGCATCGGTGCACAGCACCACATAACCGGCCTTGGCCAGTTCGTCACCCACGAATACATCATCGTAGCATCGGTGTGCCCAGTCCTCGGCATCTGCCATGACCAGTGAGTCCACCCCGAAAGGCTTTATCATTTTCTCCTTGCCTATGGAGAAATGTGCTCCATGGTCATGAAACAACAGTATTGCGGGCCTGCCTTTCTCTTGTTGCTGAGTGGCGGAGAGTGGTTTTAGCAGATATGCCACGACCCTCTCCCATCTGTTCACGCTGAAGCGTATCTTCAATGCGTCATAGCCGTCACGGTGTTCTGTTGCTATTACCTCATAACCGTAGTCCGTTGGTGCCGGCGGTGCCATCTGCATGGTTTTCATTACTTCCGCGCGCGCTGCCTTGCGCCATTTCTTGAATGACATCTTCCGTTGTTTCTCCTGCCATGCCCAGGGAAATGTCAGTTCTCCCTTCAACTGTTCGTAAAACAAGGGCATGTCTTTCTCCGTGCCATATTCCATGCCGGGCAGCCTTGGGGGTTGCTCGGCTTTTTGTTGCGCCATGCCGACGACGCACAGCATCATTGCAATTACAAAACTCAGTTTTCTCATATTGCGTGCAAAGTTACAAAAAAAATGGAGATATAAAGTTCTTTTTTGGATGATTTTTACAACATTGTCGATTATTTTGTGTAACTTTCTTAATTCAAATGGTTGGTTCTGATTGATTTCCAACTGAATTTCTTGCGTATGTCAGGTTTATTTTGTAGTTTTGCGCTCAAATGTTATAGCCGTAAAATTTACAGCCATAAAATTCTATGAAGAAATTCTATGACAGAGTACGCAAAATGATTGAGAACAGACAAATATGAAAAAGACTACTCTTATCATCATTTTCTCCTTGCTCATAATGTCAATGTGGGCACAGCGAGAAGACTTTTCCTGCACCATCAGTATCACCCAGAATGCAAGTGGAAGACTTGGCACGATGGATAAAGCCGACGAAGATGCCTACAGGCAGGCTAAGCAGATGCTCAGAAATCCCAACTCCACTAAGAAACAGCTTCGGAGGTCGGGAAAGGCGCTGAGAGGCATTTATAAGAAGAAGAATGCTGAAATGAAACTCATCATGAAAGAGGTGGCAGGGAAAACCGGCATCTCCTTCTCTTTGGAGGATGCTGGAGGAACATGGCTGGGAGGTGAGGAATATAGTTTCAAGGTGGCGATAGAGGCTCCTTCACAGGATGCCTACGACAAAGCCCTGCAAGCCATCAGCTATGTTGCAGAAGCTACAAGCCAGGATGCTTTCATCGAGAACCTTGGCGAGGTGGATGAGTCTGAGATTACTGATGAGGGACTGCTGAATGGCGACTACACGCCTTTTGTGTATATTCCTTTCACAAAACGCTTGTCACAGCAAGAACTGGCGGTGGTGCAAGACGTGTTTAACATGGAAAGCAGTGATGACATCCCACTCGACGCCACCATCACTAAGGATGAGATATGCTTTTCTCTCCCTACATGGAAGTTGGGGGAGAATCCTACAATCAAAGACTATCAGGAATTATACAATCAGTGGTCAAACAAGATAAAAGAAACGTTCAGCGATGGAAAAGAAGGAAACCTTAAAGGATTGGTTGGAGAGACGTATGGACGAAGATATGAAAAGTCTCGGTTTCACCAGGCAGACAACGCCTACTCAGAAGAGCCAACAAGAGACTACACTAATCAAAGGAACCATTACGTTTCCGAAAGGAAAATCACCAAAGAAGGCCAAGGCTTGCTTCCAGCATCAGAAGGGCAAGCAATAAAGTCCTATGTGGCAAAGCTCCTTCTTCGGAAATAGACAAATTCTTCTTGTTTTTTAGGGGAGCAAAATTGTATTTAACTGCCGTTTCCTTGCGATAGAAATCACCAACTGCTGTTTCGCTCTCAAATACGCCAGTATTTCGCAAATTCTGTATATTGTTGTATCACAACGATATAACCCCAATCTTGCTTTTGCCGCAATTTCCTTCAACTGTAAAAGCATAGCTATTACAGTGTAATATGATAGCTTTTACCTCCTGAAAGCATACATATTACCATACAAAAGCTACCGTTTTAATGCACAATGCACAATGCATAATGCACGATTTTTGCGTGCAGTTCGTACCTTTTGTCCTGTTTGGTGCCATTATGCATTGTGCATTATGAATTATGCATTGAACTATTCTTCTATTTTGCCACCCAAACCCATGCGTCATTTGTTCACAAATCTCCCTCATTTTTTTGTGGAGATTTAGAAAAAAACAGAGTTAAGTTGATGTGTTTATGATTGCTTCGCAAGAAATCCTTTAAAAATCTAAACAAGAATCTTATAGAAGAAATATTTCTGGGCGAAGCCTAAGTATTATAAACTAGATTTTTGGAGGATTTCTAACCGAAGGTTATGGTAAATGAAAAAAGAGTATGAAATTACCTGTGTCGTCTTACATTTTTTTGAAGACAACTTAGGACAACTGGGACAACTTTTTTCTCACACATCCCTTTTGTCACACAGCTGTTGTCATTGTTGTCTGTGTTGTCTTCTATTCATCTACCAAATCCCACTGCGCAGCCAATCCGCCCAATCGGTTCTATCCGTTCAATAAACAGAAATCAGTCGTCAAAATGAGCGAAAAAAATATTTTTCAAAAAAAAAGAAGAATTGTTTTGTAGTTAAGGAATTTTAATTACCTTTGTATTTGAATAATCTAAAGGAATAGAGTGCGTGTCATGAGAAACTGATCAAAAGCGCAATATCATCTATGTGCTCCAGCATACACAGCGCATTATACAAGAAATTGAAGAAATAACAAATATAAATAAATTTGACATGAAAAAGGTTATTTTATTCCTATTCGTAGTGATGTGTGTGCTCTGCGCGAATGCACAGGGAATATACACTAAAGTCACCAAATATGACAAGTTTGATGATGTAGTTTGGACACGTCAGGTTAAGACTCTGATAACTCAAACAGACACCACGTTTGTCATTGAAACTAAAGGAGAAAAACCTACTGAGTATCGTTATCTTGATACTATTTTGTTTAGTTCACATGAGGGACGGCGTGATAGTATAGTTAATTTGGTTGCAGATGTGTATGGTTTCCAAGATAAATATGTCGTATTTACGCAAAGCGATATAGATGAATGTGTAGATAAAGTTATGGAAGAACTTAAAGACCTTCCTGACTCTTTGGTTTATAAAGCTAAGATAAAAATGTTGGTAGTTATGGAATTGATAGGTCGGATGGATAAACTTCCCCAAATAACAATTAGATACATATCAAAATACTCATTCTCTTATGAATATGATACTGATTTGTTTTGGATAAGATTTCCTGATGGCACACGACTTATATACAAGAAAGATTAGATGAAATAATTATAACTTCATGATTGGATACATATATAAATATACTTTTCCTAATGGAAAAATATACATCGGTCAAACGAGGGTATCTGTTAGGGAACGGCATTATCAGCACATGTATGATTCTAAAAATCCAGAAAGAAGAACCACGTGCGAAAGAGCCATAGCAAAATACGGAGAGCCTTTGTGTGAAACTATTGAAACCATTGAAGTTCCTGATAATGAACCTTTAAAGTTTTCAAGATGTCTTGATGAGGCAGAAAGGAAATGGATAAAGTACTTCGATTGCACAACAGTAAGTGGTAAGGGGTATAATATACAGGAAGGTGGTAAGATACTAGATCCTCAAGAATTTGTTCTCCAAGAAAGATGGTATGAAATTTTTAGGGAAGATGGATGGGGGGAAAGTATTGGATATGTAGAAGAAATACTAAAGTCTATCGGTGAAAAGATATGTATCACAAAGGAGAAATTGACGAAAGAAGAGCAGAGGATTTGGTATGGTTATAAATTTTGCGAATATGAACTAGGAAGTAAAGGCAGAGAAACCACGTTCTGTTCCTATTACAAAAGGAATATTAAAAATCATTTTGTAACCGAAGAAAATGATTCGCCCTTCAGAACAGGCAAGAAACATGATAAGTTTTGTTACGATAATATAATAAAACACGCAATAGAAGATAATTGGATTGAAGATATACGACAAACAATATGGCGTCAAGTCTACAAGGAGAAGAAATCCTTGCTGTCAAAATATAAAAAACTTTTATAATATGAAACGAATAGTATTAATGCTTACATCTATGCTTTTTTGCATCAGTATGTGGGCGCAGACTGAGTCTAAGCAGTATTACCTATACAATATTGTTTCCTTTGAAGGTGATTTCACAAAGGAAAATTTTAAGGTATATTACGATGATGGCATTGAAGTAAAGAGAATGCGAGGGGATGAAGGTAAGAAAGTGAGATTTAAGACACCTGCTGCCGCACTTATGTATTTCCTTTCCGAGGGATGGGAAATGTATCTCAATGGCGCCACAGCCAAAGGTGAAATGGCGATGGGATATGGTGAATCAACTACAAGTTCATACTGGATATTGCGCAAGCCTTGTTCAAAGGAGGAATTTGAAAAAGCAGTTGCAGCTGGTATAGTAAATAAAAATTAATAAAATACGGCAGGTGTTGATTAGAATGTTTGTTATGAAAAAACGTTCAAACCGAAAATTTTTAATACACTCGTAAATATTAGAGAATAATATATGAGAAACATAGATATGTCTAGAAATCGATTAACATAAAAGACAAAACATCCATATCACACATGGACGTGAGTCTGTGACCGAAGTAAAATCATTTGCAGCGTATTATACCTTGTATGCAACAAAATCCTTTGTGGGCCTTGTTGCATTTCTACCTCACCTTCACAGGAATCCTGCCGTCGAATTCGAACATAACCTACCGCAAGGAGAAGTGCAAGGGCACAAAGAAATGGCTGTATTCATTCCGTGATGCCGTTCTGGCCGCGAAGGAAGAGCAGGACTGGCTGAAGAATGCAAAGAAAGATGGAACTTACTCCGCTGAAGCGCTTGCAGAAAAGCAGAAGTCATTCGGTACAATTGTGCTTGAGAGCGACTGCGACCTCAGCATAGAGAATGCCTATGCCGCCTATGCCGAGAGATGGGAGATAGAGATTGTCATGCGCTATTACAAGTCCGCATGCCAGTTTGACGACACCAGGGTGCAGGATGACTATTCCGTCATAGGCTCTGAGTTCTGCGACTTCCTGGCCACGGTGCTCACCTTCCGACTAATCAAGGCGTTTGACGGCGGGAAACTTCTGGAGAAGCATACATATAAAAAGGTAATGGCCACACTGAAGAGAGCGAAGAAAATCAGGATCGAGGGCAAGGGGTGGCAGATTATCAAGATTGCGCCATCTGCCACGGATATCATCCAGAAACTTGGACTGCTAACATTGCCTAAGGCAGAGCCTAAGATGAGAGGGAGAAAGCCTAATCCAAAGAGTGTATAGTACAACTGATTGGGAAAGTTTTAGTTAAGTTGATGTGTTTATGATTGCTTCGCAAGAAATCTTTTAAACATCTAAACAAGGATCTTATAGAAGAAATATTTCTGGGCGAAGCCCAAGTATTATGAACCAGATTTTTGGAGGATTTCTAACCGAAGGTTATAATAAATGAAAAATAGCATGAAATTATCTATGTCGTCTTACATTTTTTGAAGACAACTCAGGACAATGGAGACAACTTTTTCTTACACATCACTTCTGTCATACAGATGTTGTCATTGTTGTCTGTGTTGTCTTCTATTCATCTGCGCCAAAAAATGCACACTTGATGAAAGCTTTTCAGTTTTTTTTTGTAAATTTGCACCTTGAAATAAAATATGAAGACAGAAACCTTCACAAATAACATAAACATAGATATTGTATGAGAAAAATTTACACATTTGTTGTGTCTGCCGCAATTGCAATGATTTCAGTAATGGCTTATGCAGACGAGTTCAGTTACTCATTGCCGGCAGACAATGCCGTCCTTTGCGGTGAGAAGTTTAATATGCGCCTATTCAAAACCTGGGACTTCATCGCTCTTACAAAAAATGATGTGCCGATAACTCCAGTAACACTCACTACTGGTGATGCAGATTCTAACTTGCAGACATGTGACGGGTATAAGCCAATATCTGTCATCAACGAAGGTATGGAAGGCTGGTATGTTGGTGTTGGCAATATTGAGTTTAACAAGGCAAGTGGCGGACTGTACAATAACAAAAACGCTGTGCGCTACGTCATCCTTACAGGACTCAAAGCAGGGCAGATTGTCTGCATCCAGAATGGTCCAGCTACAGAGCGTCTGTCAGAGCGTATCTATACGAGTGAGACAGATTATGTAGATGTGAAAATTCACGATTATGCGGTAAATGCTTGTCGTGTTCAGAAGGCAAGTCCCGACGGAAAGATGCCGGCATGGACTATCTCTTATCTTTCCAATCATGGTAGAGATAATGTCGTGGCCGAGATAACAGATTCTATTCATGCAGAACAGGCAGACAATGTGGATGACTTTCGCTATTTCCGTGTAGTAATAGACGGACCTCTATACATTGCTATGGGTAAGAACTCTTCTATTCAGGGACTTCAGGTGTGGATTGACGCTGATGCAGAGGAAACCGTGTCTGTCCCGTCTTTCAGTCTTGCTGGTGAGAATGAAGAGTCGAATGGTGTAGAAATCACTTGTGGTGAGTCGTCGTACGATGAGCAATGCCACGTGGTATATGGTTTTCCGGAAAGAAATAATTATGCAGAGCCAGATTTGGAATATGAAGGAGTATTTACCGTTTCTCCTGACGAAGACTACAATGGTGATGGCAAGGTGGTCATTGAGGCAGTGACGGTTTCTGCTACAGGTGTTAAGTCAGAAACGGCAAGGTTTGAAATAGATGTTGACGGAGTGCCACTCAGTGCTCCGATTCTCACGACAGACACAAGTGCAGAGCCAACTGTGGTATTCAGCACGTCAGGAGCAAAGGTCAGCAAGCCCATGCATGGTGTCAGCATCGTAAAAATGTCAGACGGAACAGTCAATAAGGTGATGATGAAGTAATCTGTAACGCTATACCTTAATAATAGGAGGAATCAATTAACCATCTATGCATGGTTTGGTACGTTTCTTGAAATTAATGCAACAAAATCACAAAGAGGTTTTGTTGCATTTTTTGTAATTTTGCAAAACGAATCCTTAACTAAACAAACAATATTAAATCAACTCATGCAAAGAATTATCCTTTTTCTATTGCTCCTGACAGGAGTAATGTCAGCAAAGGCAGACAACATTACTGTTGGCGGCCTCAATCGTTCCTACAATGTATATGCACCGCAGAATCTCGGTGACAATCGTCCGCTGCTTATTTTTTGTCATGGTGCCTCGCAAGATGCCAACTGGATGCAGAATTCTGAATTCAAGAACGACAAGGTAAGTATGGAGGCGGTGTGCGATACTGCCAAGTTTGTAGTGGTATTCCCCAATGGCATCGATAAAATGTGGGACATCTCCGGCGACCGTGACATCAATTTCATCAAGGCCGTCATAGATAAGATGGCAGATCAATACAATATTGACCGCAACCGTGTTTATCTCGGCGGTTTCTCTATGGGGGGTATGTTTACATATCATGCCATGAACAAAATTCCTGACCTTATTGCTGCCTTCGCACCCGTGAGCGGTTATCCTATGGGCGGTGCCACAGCCAATGCCAACGTACGACCAATACCCATACTGCATATTCACGGTACGGGTGACGACAGATGTCAGTTCAGCGGCGTGCAGCCAGCTCTCAATGTATGGATAAACCACAACGGATGTCCAACGACTGCAACGGTTGTGAGCAACTACCACGGTTTCGACGCCAAGATGCATACCTGGGCACCGGGCACCGATGGTGTGGAAGTGAAGCTTCTTGAACTCGCAAACAAGGGACACTGGATATGCAAGGAAGAGAAAGTGTATACTGGCAGTGAGATATGGAATTTCTGTAAGCGTTTCTCACTGAACAAGACAAAACCCAGCGTAAGCATCAAGACCCCATCTGCAGGAATGAAATACATCTGTTATGCCCCCGTCGCTTTGCGGTCTTTCCCAGATGTCACCATAGTCGCCAATGCCAGTGACCCCAACGGCACGGTGGAGAAAGTAGAATTCTATGATGGCGAGGAACTGATTGCCACATGCACGGAAGCTCCCTATCAGGCTACACTGACAAGTGCGAACTCAGGCAAGCACACTCTGAAAGTAGTGGCCACTGACAACGACGGCGAAACAAATTCTGCCACCGTGGATATCACTTTCCAAACACCTGCGACACTTGTTGTTTCAAACGATTTCAAAGAAGGTAACGCACTGCCAAACGGATGGACCACATACGACAGTCAGAGCAAGCGTTCAGGCTATAGCAACGGTTATACGTCGGGATGCCGAGTGCTGCAGTTTACCGGCTCATCACGCGGATTGGACTATGGACTTTATTTCCGCAACATCAATGGAAACGCACATCAGGGGTGGGCAAAGTACGGCCTCGCAGATGGCGGCACTACGCTCCATCTGTCTCCCGGACATTATACGATGAGGTACAAGGCCTGCAACTGGAACATGTCAAGCTACGGTGCCGTAGAGGTGAACGTAGAGAAACGCTCTGATGGCGCGAGCATCGCTCAGCAAACCTACACTCCGACTGTCAACATCGGTAATGATGCTTCAAACAGCTTTGCCAGCCTGAAGCAGCAGACTTTGGAATTTGATGTAACCGAGGCAGACGACTATGTCATCGCCGTCTATTCGGATGCCAAGTCATGGAGCGACTGCATCCTCGGCCAACTCACCCTGACAGCTAATAGCTACAACACAACGGGAATTGATGCAGTGCACAGCTCACAGTTCTCAGTGCATGGTTCTGCAAACACAGAGATTTACGACCTGCAGGGCCGTCGTGGCGAAATGCAGCTACAGAATGGTATATATATCAAGAACGGTAAAAAGATTTTGAAGAAATGACCCGACATCTCCTTTTATATATAATAGCCCTGTTCACCATTACGGCGACGGCACAGACAAAAGTCGGATGTACTCATCTGGCCACGATACACAGAGACACTTTCTGTATTGCGAAAGGTGGCAATACGGCAACCATCTACGTTGACGAAAACGACTGGAAGGGTGTCATTCGTGCCGCCAATGACCTTGGCGATGACGTGCGCAAGGTGACAGGCGTGAAGTCAGAGGTGGTGGTAGCAAACTCTTCACTCTCCACTATTCACTCTTCACTTATAGTCGGCACCATAGGCAAGAGTAAATTCATAGATGCTCTCATCAAGCAGAAGAAACTTGACGTAAAGAAGATTAAAGGCAAATGGGAGGGATACGTCATCAACATCGTGGACGGCAACCTCGTAATCGCCGGCAGCGACAAGCGCGGCACCATCTACGGCATTTACGAGATATCACGTCGCATTGGCGTGTCGCCGTGGTACTGGATGGCGGATGCACCGGTGGTGCATAAGGACGAACTGTATTATGACGATGGTTTTGAAAGCGACTGGCCGGCGGTGAAATACCGTGGCATATTCATCAATGACGAATGGCCTTCGTTTGGAGGATGGTGCCAGAAACATTTCGGTGGAGTGAACTCCAAGGCTTACGAGAAGATTTTCGAGTTGCTATTGCGCCTGAAAGCGAATTATTTCTGGCCAGCGATGTGGGCAACCAACTTCAACGAGGACGACCCGGAGAGCCCGCGCTTGGCTGACGAGATGGGCATTGTGATGGGCACCAGCCACCATGAGCCAATGATGCGCTCACACCGTGAGTATCTGCAGCGCAAGGAAGAAGTGGGTCCGTGGGATTATGCCACGAACAAGGAACGTGTGGACAAGTTCTTCCGTGAGGGCATGGAGCGCAACAAGGCGTATGACAACCTTGTGACCATCGGTATGCGCGGCGACGGCGACGTGGCAATGGGCAAGGGCGATGACCAGGAGAACATGCGCACGTTGCATAACGTCATCGACGGTCAGCGCAAGATTATTAAGGACATCTACGGCCGCCCCGATGCAGTGCCGCAGCTGTGGGCTATCTTCACCGAGGTGCAGCGCTACTATGATGCAGGCTTCACCGTGCCAGATGACGTGACGCTGCTCTTCTGCGACAACAACTGGGGATATATACGCCGCAAGGGTACCGAGGCAGAGCGTAAGCGCAAAGGCGGCTTGGGACTTTATTACCACATCGACATGAACGGCGGTCCGTGGAATGACCGATGGGTGAACACCACCACCGTGCCGAAGCTGCGCGAGCAGTTGTACCAGGCATACATGAGCGGCATAGACCGCATCTGGATTATCAATGTGGGCGACCTCAAGCCGAAGGAGATGCCTATCTCGTTTATCATGGATTATGCGTGGGAACCTGACAATGACTTTGAACCAAACAACGTATGGTTGCGGCAGTGGACTCGTTCGGTACTCGGCAGCACAGCAGCCGAAGATGCCGACAAGTGCGCCGATATCATAGCCGACTACTCCAGGTATAACCTCTGGCGCAAACCCGAGGTGCAGGTGCCGGGCCTTTTCAACTATCCCGAGATGATGCGCCTGAATAACCTGTGGCAGTCAGTAGTGCTGCGTTGCGAGGCATTAAAGGAACGCATCCCAACCGATGCCCAGGATGCTTTCTATCAGCTGGTGTATTATCCTGCAGTGGCAAGTGCCGGCGTAGCCATGATGTATAATGCCGCAACGATGGGCGACAGCCTTACCGTGTGCGACCTTATGGAAAAGGACAAGCGTCTTACCGATTATTACAATAAACAACTCGCCGGAGGCAAGTGGGACGGTATGATGCAAGACAACCACATCGGCTACACGCAGTGGAGCATTCCCAAAGAGAACCGCCACCCTATGAGCCTTGGCTACAAGGTGGACTATCCGCTCCTCTATTCATTTGCCAACCCTTCAATGGAATATTCCATCAGTGCGATGGATTACGACAGTATCAGCTATTACAAGTATCCTGCTTACAGTTGGATGCCCATGTGGGGACTCGGTCGCGGCAAAGGCTGTATGGGAGCATACGACGTGATGAAGGAATATCCTGCCGACGGCAGCGGACCGAAGTTGGAGTATGAGATTAATGCACAATGCACAATGCATGATACACAATCGGCTGCCGCATGTGATAGTACTGCCAATAATTGTGCATTGTGCATTGTGCATTGTGCATTGAAAATCGCCATTGGCATACTGCCCACGCAGGACGTGGTTCCTTCACGCGGTCTGCGCCTCGGTGTGCAGATTGACGACCAGCCTATGCAGGTGATAGATGCCCGTCAGGGACTGCACGACGAGTTCCGCGAATACACTCCGCAGAACCTCGCACAGTCAAAGAACCTCAAACCTCTGCCGCCGCACAACAACCTCCTGCTTAGCGGATGGCGCAACGGTCGCAAGATGCTGCGCCGTGACGAGGTGTTTGACAACATTCGCTGGCTCGAAGTCAACTTCCCCGGTGTAACCTCGGGCAAGCACAGACTGAAACTCATTATGATAGACCCAGAAATAGTTGTAGAGTCGATAGTCGTCAATCCCGACAACAACCGTTACAGCTATTTCGGAGCTCCCTGTAGAAACAAAGATTAAACACTTAAGGCAACAGTCTTACTGTATGCCAAATAATGAAAAACCGGCGGTATTCCAATTCAGTGAATATCGTCGGTTTTCTTTATATACATACATATACGGATATGGCGTGACGAAAATAAATTCAGCTTACGAAACAATAAATCACTCACTTTGTTTGGCAGTTAAAAAGAAAATGAGTAATTTTGCACCTTGAAATAGTGAACGCATTTTTTTATGAAGAAACACATACCCAACATGATAACATGCTGCAACCTCATCAGTGGTTGCGTGGCAATAGTCTTCGCCCTGCGTCTCGACCCGCAGATGGCGCTTTTATTTATCATCCTCGGAGCACTGTTCGACTTCTTCGACGGTATGTCGGCGCGCCTTCTTGGAGTGTCAAGTGAGATAGGCAAGGAACTCGACTCGCTGGCTGACGACGTAACCTTCGGTGTGGCACCTGCAAGCATGATTTTCGCAGAACTCTCCGTATTGGAATACCCGGAGTTTATCATCGGCAGCATGCCGTGGGTGGTGACGGCAGTGCCATACATTGCATTTCTTGTGGCAGCCTTTTCTGCCGTGCGTCTTGCGAAATTCAACCTCGACACACGTCAGACTACCTCGTTCATAGGATTGCCAACACCTGCCAATGCCCTTTTCTGGGGGTCGCTCATCGTAGGCTTCGCTCCGTTGCTTGAGCAATACCGATGGTTCACACCGTTGGTAATAATAGGCATCTTCATCAGTTGCTGGCTGCTTGTGGCAGAGATTCCCATGTTCGCCTTGAAGTTCAAGCACTGGGGCTTCCGAGGCAACGAACTGAAATATGGTTTCATCATCTTCTCTGCCGTGGTGCTGGTGGCTAGTATCGCAGCGGGTGCTGTCACAAGGCAGTACCATCTTTGCTGGTCAGGCTTCAGTATCATCATCGTGGCATACGTATTGATAAGTATCTTTACACAAAAGAAATAGCAACACAAATTAACTTAAACAACAGACAGATGAGAAAGAGCGTATTTAAGACAATGATGGCGGCTGCCGTCATGATGTTCTCCTTGAGCATGAGTGCGCAGGAAGAAAACGGCTTCAAGAAATTTGACGTCAAGGAGGATTTCAGTGAGAATGGTTTCGAGTGGTTCCACGAAGCAGAGATACTCGCCGCCGGTGACAAGACGAAGAGCAATGCCATGACCATAGGCTGGGGTGGTATAGGAACGGTATGGGGCCGCACCGCACTGACGGTATATGTGGCAGAGAAACGCTATACCAAGGAGTTTATGGACAAGGCGGAATATTTCACCGTGATGGCTTTCGACGTGGAGCACAGCAAGGTGCTCGACTATATGGGCCACAAGAGCGGCCGCGACGACAGCGACAAGGCCGGCACACTGGGACTGCACACCGCATACACCGCCAACGGCACACCGTACTACACTGAGGCGACGATGGTGATAGAGTGTAAGATAATGTATGCCGCACCTTTTGACCCACAGTATTTCAAGAGCGATGTGCCTAAGAATATATACCGCATGCCCATTGGAGGCATCCACACTATGTATATAGGCGAGGTGGTAAATGCCTGGAAGAAATGATTTGCCAAAATCACCACTGTCAAGAAAACTCATTTTAAGGGGCACTGACGGAGGGTGGTGGACAAGATGTCCAGAAAAGGGGTGCAATGCGACAGCGGGGCTGTAAAGCGCTTTTTTCAATTCACAATGCATAATGCACAATGCACAATTACGCCATGCGGAACGAAAAACATGAATTATACGCAATAATTTTGCATTATGCATTGTGAATTGAGCATTAATCTGATAGCTTTTACAGTGTAATTGCTATCAGATAGTATAGTAAAAGCTATCATATTACGATGCAATATGATAGCTTTTACTGCGTATTAAGAAAACTTTACACTTTTAACATTTGCCTGAATGTCCGATTTTCCTCCCACAGATTGCACAGATATCACAGATTTTCGTTGATGAATTCCTATATAATAAATGAAAACGAAACAGTCTACACGTAAGTCAATATTTATGTCTTGGTGACTTTTGTCCAAGTGCAGTGTGATTTGATGGTTAAATAAAAATTAACGATTGGCAGTATCTTGTTAGAAATAATTAAGAAATGTGGAGGTCGGTTTTGTTTGGCAGTTAGAAAGAAAAACATTAAATTTGCAAAAACAATTATCGCGAATATGAAAAACAAATTCATGCAGAGAGCCATTAACCTAAGCATAGAGAATGTGGGCAATGGTGGCGGCCCATTTGGGGCTGTGATAGTAAAAGACGGCGAGATAGTGGCAGAGGGTGTGAACCGTGTGACGGCAAACAACGACCCTACGGCACATGCAGAGGTATGTGCCATACGTGCCGCGTGTCAGCATGTGGGCAGTTTCAAACTTGACGGATGCGAGATATATACCTCGTGTGAGCCGTGCCCCATGTGCCTCAGCGCCATATACTGGGCTGGCATACGACGTATATTCTACGGCAATACGAAGAAAGATGCAGAGGCAATAAACTTTGGCGACAATTTCATATATGACGAGATAGCAAAGCCATACAGCGAACGTAGTATTCCGACGGAACAGATGATGCACGACGAGGCACTGGAGGCTTTCCGAGCATGGGAGGAAAAAGAAGACAAGGTGGAATATTGAAGAAAAAGTTTTTTGAATTTTCAACGAGAAAATCATTTTTTTTTCGTAACTTTGCAGACTGTAGCTTCCTGAGCAGCGAAGCGGAAGGGAAGAGAGAACTATAAATCTGCAAAATACAATATATGGATATGGACGACGAGATAATAATCCCCGACGAAGAATTGAAAGAGCCAAGTGAAGAAACCGAAGCGCAGGGCTACCATCCTGCAAATCGTTTCGACGCTTCCGTGGTGCATCACCTCAGTGGCATGTACCAGAACTGGTTCCTCGACTATGCCTCATACGTGATACTGTCGCGTGCCGTACCGTACATCGAGGATGGACTGAAACCCGTGCAGCGACGCATACTGCACTCCATGAAACGCATGGACGACGGACGATACAACAAGGTGGCCAACATCGTTGGTCACACCATGCAGTTTCACCCACACGGTGATGCTTCGATAGGCGATGCACTGGTGCAGATGGGACAGAAAGACCTGCTCATTGACACACAGGGTAACTGGGGAAACATCTTCACAGGTTCATCGGCAGCCGCACCACGATACATCGAGGCCAGGCTGAGCAAATTCGCACTTGAGACGGTATTCAATCCCAAGACCACGGAGTGGCAGATGTCATATGACGGACGCAATAAGGAGCCGATAGCCTTGCCGGTGAAGTTCCCGCTGCTGCTGGCGCAGGGTGTGGAAGGTATCGCCGTGGGACTGAACTCTAAGATAATGCCTCACAATTTCTGTGAGATATGTGATGCAGCCATAGCAAGCCTGCGCGGCGAGGAGTTCCGCCTGTATCCTGATTTTCCAACGGGAGGCAGCATAGACGTGTCGAGATATAACGATGGACTGCGCGGCGGTTCTATAAAGGTGCGTGCAAAGATAGAGAAACTTGATCAGAAGACTCTCGTCATTCGTGACATACCATACTCCAAGACTTCTGGCTCTCTCATCGATTCCATAACCAGGGCGGTGGAACGCGGCAAGATAAAAGTGCGCAAGGTGGAAGACCTCACCGCTGCCAGCGTGGAGATTCTTGTGCACCTGACACCAGGAGTAAGTTCAGACAAGACCATTGACGCTCTCTATGCATTCACCGATTGTGAAGTGAGCATATCACCAAACTGCTGTGTCATAAAAGACAAGAAACCGCAGTTCATGACCATCAGCGATGTGCTGAGAGCAAGTGCAGAGCAGACGAAAGATTTGCTGAGGCGCGAACTTGAGATTCGCCGCGCTGAGTTGCTCGAACAACTCTTCTTCTGTTCTTTGGAGAAGATATTCATCGAGGAACGTATATATAAGGACAAGAAATACGAGAACGCTGAGTCTATCGATGCTGCCTGCGAGCATATCGACGAGAGACTGACACCATATTACCCGCAGCTGGTGCGCGAGGTGACCAAGGACGACATACTGCGCCTCATGGAAATAAAGATGAAGCGCATATTGAAGTTCTCTAAAGATCAGGCAGACGAACTCATAGCAAAGATAAAGGCAGAGATAGCAGAGATAGAGCGTGACCTCGGACGTATGGTGGAAATAACCTGCGAATGGTACGAACACCTGAAAAACAAATATGGTGCAGAACATCCGCGACAGACGGAGATACGCAACTTTGACACCATTGAGGCTACGAAGGTGGTTGAGGCTAACCAGAAACTCTATATAGACCGTCAGGAAGGATTCATCGGCACCGGACTGAAGAAGGCAGAGTATGTATGCAACTGCTCCGATATCGACGATATAATAATATTCTATCGTGACGGAAAATATAAGGTGGTGAAGGTGGCTGACAAGATAGATGTAGGCAAGAACGTACTTCACCTGCAGGTATGGAAGAAAGGCGACAAGCGTACCATATACAACTGCGTTTACCGTGACGGAAAGATGGGACGTTATTTCGTTAAGCGTTTCTGTGTGGATGCCTGCACTCGTGAAAGGGAATATGACATCACGCAAGGCACAATGGGTAGCCGTGTGATATATTTCACCGCAAACCCGAATGGCGAAGCGGAGGTCATCAAGGTGACACACGAACCTGGACCAAGAATAAAGAGGATATTCTTCGATTATGACTTCTCAACACTCGATGTGAAGGGACGCGCCTCGAAGGGTAACACCCTGACAAAGTTCCCCGTACACAAGATAGGACTGAAAAGTCACGGACGCTCAACACTGGGTGGACGCGAAGTGTGGTGGGATGCCGACGTGAACCGTCTAAACTATGATGCACACGGCACGTCACTTGGAAAGTTCCTCGATGGCGACAGCATACTCGTGGTGCTCAACAACGGTGAGTTCTACATCACCACCCCTGACCCCAACAACCATTTCGAACAGAACATCATGCGCATAGAAAAATGGGATGAGCACAAGCCTTGGACAGCAGTCATACTTGATGATGACAACAGTGGGTTCGGTTATATCAAACGCTTTGAGATGGAAGCGACGAAGAGCCGTCGCTCTTTCCTCGGTGATAATCCGAAGAACGAATTGATGCTGCTTACCGACACAGCGTTCCCTCGTGTGAAAGTAACGTTCGGTGGCAATGATGATTTCCGCGAACCAATGGAGATAGACTGTGAAGAGTTCATTGCCGTCAAAGGCTTCAAGGCAAAGGGCAAGCGCATCACTACCTTTAAGATTGTCAAAGTAGAGGAACTTGAACCCACACGTTTCCCTGAACCGTCAGAAAACGGCAGCGATGGAGAGTCTGGCGATGAAGACAATGAGGAAAACCTCGATCCTGATGCAGGCAAGAGCCAGCAGCAAGTGAGGGATGAGATGACAGGACAGCTAAACCTGTTTTAAGGGTTAGGATTACGGAATATCAGAACGGGGCATCTAACTTATTTTGAGACTGACAGCCATATTGTTATTCGTGTCGATGGGTATGTTCGCCCAGAAGACCACGGTGGCCACGCAACTCGGTGTTGGCGGGGCAAATACTCTTGACACTTATCTGTCACCAGAGAAATACCGTGGCACCGAATGGAGAGTGCAGTCAGAGGTGCGGCGCGACGGTGTGAAACACGACAAACTAACATACGCACTGACCCACGAGGCGGCCTTTACCTATACCCATAACAGGGCATTGAATGGTTACCAGTATTCCGGACACTATGATTTCAGCTATGCCATTATGCGGCATTGGGTATTGCTCGATGACAAACTAAGCATTTATGCTGGTGGTATGGTAGATGCCCTTGTAGGATTCACATACAATAGTCATAACGGCAACAATAATCCGGCACAGGGTTACGGCACCCTTGCAGTTGGAGCGCACCTTGCTGCTAACTACACCTTTTCCTTGTTCAACAGAAACATCACCGTAGGATATGAGGCGCGGTATCCCATGCTCGGCATGATGTTCTCGCCCAACTACGGACAGTCATACTATGAGATGTTCACTCGTGGCGACTACGACCACAATATCGTATGCACCAGTATGGGTACATTCCAGTTGCGGCAGCAGATTACTGTTGACGTACCTGTAAGAAACAATATGTCGCTGCGCCTTGGCTATCTCAATGATGTCCGACAGGCAACCCCCAACAATCTCAAGCAACATCATTATTATAACGGTGTAGTGCTGGGTGTAGCCATAATGAAATAAAGTGAGGATATGGTCATTAGGAAATAAAGGGCCAGTTATGACCGTAAGGAAATAAAGAATAAGGTTGGCTAATGAAGAACTCGCTCTTACATACTTTCACATTCTCTTTGCTCTTCGTCCTCGTTTCATGCGTTGACGTTGAGGAATATCCTAATACCATAGTGGGCAACACTGAGGCTCTGTGGCATATCATGGATGAACGCTATTGTTTCTTTGAGGAGAAGAAGAAAGAGTTGGGTGTTGACTGGGACGAGGTACACTCCCGATACCTTTACCAGGCGGAGAACGCACCTCAGTTGTCGCAGACACAACTGTTGGAGTTCCTTGGCGGTATGCTGTCAACATTGAAGGACGGGCATGTTAATCTCTCCACATCGTTCGACTATGCCCGTAACTGGTCATGGAAAGAGGACTATCCCACCAATTTCTCTGACACGTTGCAAAGGATATATCTCGGTACGGACTATAAGGTGGCGTGCGGAATACGCTATCGTATCCTTGACGACAACGCAGGCTATATGTATGTGGAAACATTCGACAACGAAATTGGCGACGGCAACCTCGACCAGATATTCTATTACCTTGCGCCATGCACCAGACTAATTGTAGATGTGCGTGACAATGGCGGTGGACTGCTTACACAGGCAGAGAAACTTGCTGCACGTTTCTGCAGCGAGCGAACCTTGGTAGGTTATATGTGCCACAAGACTGGTCCCGGACACGGAGATTTCTCAGAGAAGAAGGAACAGTGGATAGAACCTTCGGCTGGCATCAGATGGAACAAACCTGTGTATGTGCTCACCAACCGTGCGGTTTACAGTGCCGCCAACGAGTTTGTGAAATACATGAAGCGGATGCCATGTGCCACTATCGTCGGTGACAATACCGGCGGTGGTTCCGGCATGCCTTACAGTGCAGAGTTGCCTAATGGATGGGTGGTACGCTTCTCTGCCTGTCCTATGTATGATGCAGACGGCGGTTGCACGGAGTTTGGCATAGAGCCAGACGTTAAGGTCTGCATCAGTGACGAAGATTTCAGTAAAGGTATAGATACTATAATAGAGACGGCGAGACACTAATCACATAATATCTCTGCCACCTGCAGGTCGAATGGTGTTGTTAGTTTTATGTTCTCGCGGTTGCCCTCAACCATTGTTACTTGTTGACCTATGCCCTCCACCACGCTGGCATCGTCGGTGAATGACTCACAGTATGGCTGCAGGTTGGCGCGTTTCAATAATTGTATGTCAAAAGTCTGCGGTGTCTGCACCAGTCGGTAGTCACTGCGCAGCACGTTGTCACCGCTGCCATCGGCGTTGATATGACGCAGTGTCTCCACCACCGGTGTCACGGGTATCACTGCCTTTGCCGTTCTCGCCGTATCATAGCATCGCCTTATCACGTCAACGCTTACGAAGGGGCGCACACCATCGTGCACGCCTACCACTCCCTTTGCATCATCAGGGATGAGGCTGAGCCCATTCTGCACAGAGTGGAAACGTGTCTCGCCACCATCTGCAATCTGATATTCCAGATTAAAGCCATGCTCTCTGCATAGCTCTTTCCAATAGTCTTGTTGTGCCTTTGGCAATACGAGAATGATGCCTATGGAAGCCGAATATTCACGAAAGCGCTCCATTGTGCGCATAAGCACAGGCTTGCCGTGTATGGGAATGAACTGCTTTGGTATGTCACCACCCATGCGCAGGCCTTTTCCACCGGCAACTATTATAATGTAATCCATTTTCCTCTTTTTATTATTAAGTAGGAGTTAAAGGGAGTAAGCCTATTCCATCAAATGATTGAACATCATTCCTTCCTTCAACTGTTCTGCCTCCTGACTCTTTCCGAGCATTCCAAGAATGGCGAAAGAATATGGCAGGGTGGCGGCAGGACCTTCACCGGTTATGATATTGCCGTCAATGGTGTAGAGTTCACGGGTATATTCCGCACCGGTCATCTGTGATTCCACGCCAGGATAGCATGTTGCGCGTTTGCCTTTCAGTATGCCAAGGCCTCCAAGTACAAGGGGAGCGGCACAGATGGCACCGAGCTTCTTTCCACTCTCATACTGCTTTAGCATTGCCATGCGCACAGCCTCGCAGTCGTTGAGGTTTGTAGAGCCAGGCATTCCGCCGGGCAGCAACAGCATGTCGGCATCGCTGAAGTCCGCCTTGTCGATTGTTGTATCGCATATCATGCGCACACCATGTGACATAAGCACCTCCTCGGTGTCGTAGATGCTTACGGTGACACACTCCACGCCGGCGCGGCGTAATACGTCAACAACGGTTAGAGCCTCAATCTCTTCGGTGCCGTTGGCAATGAATTCATATACTTTTGCCATGAGAATAAAGAATTATGAGTTAAGAATTGAGAATTATAAGTTAAGATTTTTTGTCGTTTGAAATAAAATGTGTATATTTGCAACTGCAAATGTACACATTTTTTATTTAACAGCAAAATTATTATGCAAAAAGATAAAATCCGCTTCGCCATCTTCGGCAACGAATATCAGGCTAAGAAGTCGCAGGCTGTATTCAAAATCATAGCGATACTGCAGCAGTATGAGGCAGAGATATACATGGACAAGCCTTTCTACGACTTTGTTACTGGTGGCCAGCGTATGGACGTGAATGTTGACGGTGTGTTTACCGGCGACGACTTCACCGCAGACTTTGCCATCTCGATGGGTGGCGACGGCACATTGCTCAAGACTGCTTCTCGCATTGGCGACAAGGAGATACCCATCATAGGTGTCAACATCGGACGCCTTGGTTTTCTTGCCGGAGTGAATCCTTCAGAGATAGAACAGGCTATGGCGGCGATATTCGAGGGCAGGTATGACGTGCGCGAACATTCTGTAATAAAGATAGAAACATCAGGCGGAGACAGTGTGGAGGGTTCGCCTTTCGCGCTCAACGACATCGCTCTTCTGAAGCGCGACCATGCTTCTATGATTTCTATCCGTGCTTCTGTGGACGATGAGTATGTCATGACTTATCAGGCAGACGGACTCATTGTCACCACTCCTACGGGTTCCACGGCATACAGTCTTTCAAACGGTGGCCCAATCATAGCACCCGGCACCGGCACGCTGTGTCTTACAGCGGTGGCACCGCATAGTCTCAACGTGCGACCTATCGTTGTGCCTGACACTTCGGTGGTCACACTGAAGGTGGAGAGCCGCAGCCATTCATTCCTCGCCGCAGTCGATGGCCGTTCCACGAGCCTGCACGAGGGCACGGTGGTGCGCATCAGCAAGGCACCGTTCACCACGCGCATAGTACGTTTCGCTCATCGTCATTATTTCTCAACCCTGCGTGACAAGATGATGTGGGGGCTGGATCAGAGATAGACAGAAGAATTGAACTTTGGAAAGACAATCAGCACATAAGATATTGAAGTGGCTGTGGCGCACGTCGTCATACAACCGGCTGCAGGCAGTGCTCAACACCGTCATAGGACTGGCGGAGGTCGCCGTCAGCCTCGGTCAGGTGTGGGCGGTGAAGCATGCCATAGACGTTGCTTCACACCATGTCGAGGGCGACGTCATCATGTCGGTGGTCTGCATCGGTGTGCTCATTTTGTGCAACTTTGCCCTCACCATTGCCTCTATATGGGTGAGGAATATCCTCGGCATTAAAGCCCAGAACCGTATGCAGCAGATGATGCTCGACCGCATACTCAGGGCAGAATGGCGCGGGCGCAGTTCTATGCACAGCGGTGATGTCATCAACCGACTTGAGAGTGATGTCAACACCGTGGTGAATTTCGTAGCAGAGACACTGCCCAATGCTGTTTCTGTCATGGCATTGTTTACTGGCGCTTTCCTGTTCCTTTTCTCCATGGACCATACCCTTGCGCTTGCTCTCGTATGTCTTTTCCCCTTATTCCTTGTGCTCAGCAAGGTTTATGTGCGCAAGATGCGCCGTCTGTCGCGCGATGTAAGAGAGTCCGACAGTCAGGTGCAGAGCATGCTGCAGGAGTCTGTGCAAAACCGTATGCTGATAAAGACCCTTGAGGGCGAAGACATGATGGTGGACCGTCTGGAGGGGCAGCATCAGGAACTGCGGCGCAAGGTGGTGAAGCGCACACGATTCTCCGTCCTGTCCAATTTCATTGTGAACTTCGGCTTTGCCCTCGGCTATCTGCTGACATTCGGATGGAGTGCGGTGCGCCTCTCTCTCGGTACGCTCACATACGGCGGCATGGCAGCTTTCCTGCAACTGGTGAACAAAATACAGCAGCCGGCGCGCAACCTCTCGCGCCTGGCACCGCAGTTTGTCGCTGTCTTTACAGCCGCAGAGCGACTGATGCACTTCGAGGACATTCCCCTTGAGGAACAGGGTGAACCGTTGGAGCTTCCCGGTGTTTGCGGCATCAGGCTTGAGAATGTGTCATACGCATATCCTGACGACGACAAACAGAAGATTATAGACAACCTTTCATTCGATTTCCGTCCCGGTACCTGTACCGCCATCGTCGGTGAGACCGGTGCCGGCAAGACCACGCTTCTACGCATGATTACGGCACTTACCAAACCCATGGAGGGTAGGGTGGTGATATATAATGATGCCGACTCGGATTCCTCGTTCTGCGTTTCCCCTCTCACTCGCTGCAACATCATCTATGTGCCGCAGGGAAACACAATGCTCAGCGGAACCATACGCGACAATCTGCTCTTTGGCGACCCCGACGCCACCGACGATGACATGTATGCCGTACTCGACAAAGCCTGTGCCGACTTCGTGCGCGAACTGCCACAGGGACTCGATACTGTTGTTTCCGAACAAGGCGGTGGTTTGAGTGAGGGACAGGCACAGCGCGTGTGCATTGCGCGCGCACTTTTGCGGCACTGCTCTCTGCTCATCCTCGACGAGGCCACCAGCGCACTCGACCCGCAGACAGAACGGCGACTGCTGCAAAACATCCTTGACGACCATTCGCATACTGTTATCTTCATTACCCACCGGCCCGCCGTACTCGAATACTGCGATGCATCACTCAGCCTGCAGCGACTGACAGACTGATATGAAGCTGTTGACGTCTGCCTGAATTGTCCTAATTCTCCACGAAATAGAAAACTCGCATTTTAAGGCCTTGTAAACGACTCTGTGGAGCATGAGCCCACAAAAGGGGATGACGTTGAAAAAGGTACCTTAAAACGCAAAATATAGAATCGCCTATTTTTGAAATCTTCAAAAAATAGGCGTTTTTTTAGTCTTGTGCTGTAAAAGCTATCGAATTACATCGTAAAAGATACCACATTACCGTGTAAAAGATGCCATATTTCACATTAATCAGATAGCTTTTACACCACAAAAAAGCATCTTTTTCCAAGATACCTGCCCTGGAATGAAGAAAAATTAAGAAAACTTTACATTTCTGCATTTGCCTATTTGCGAACTACGATGCGGTGGCAGATGCTTTGCCAGACATATATTCCCAAAGTTTTAAAACATACATGAAAAACTCGAAAAACAGCCCCAAGTTTTTACAAAACCACCTATTTGTTCAACTTTTTTCTCGATTTTGCACCTAATTAAGAAATATTAACACAACAAGATATTGCGAATTAAGGAATTTTATTAACTTTGCACCATCAAACAAAGCAAAAGCGTGAAAACGCATCTTGCAATTAAAAAAAATTATATTAATTAAATTAAAAAGAATTATGAAAAAGAAGATCATGGCTGTCCTCTTGGCAGCTTTCGCAATGACAGCAAACGCTCAGGTTTATGTAGGTGGCCAGGTTGGTTTCACAAGTTCAAGCGTAAAAGTTGGCGAAAACAGCATCAGCGGAACTTCATTCAAGATTTTGCCTGAGGTTGGTTACAAGCTCAACGACCAGTGGGCTATCGGCATGCAGGTAGGTTACTCTCAGGGCTATACCGCATTCGGTACATTCGACGTTAATGACCTCCGTTCACTTGCTAAGACTGCTGCTGGTGCAGCATTGGATATCATGGGTAGCAGCGATGGGGCTGAGGTTAAGCTGAACGCATTCCGTGTAGCTCCTTACGCTCGTTACACATTCCTGAAGGCTGGCAGCTTTGATTTCTTCCTCGAGGGTGGTGTTTCTTTCACTAACATCAAGGCAAAGAATCTGAACAGAATGATAGGTTTCCTTCCTGAGGACCCATCAATCAACGCTATCGAGGTTGCTGTACGTCCAGGTATCACCTTCAACATTAACGATCACGCTCAGGTGGTTGCCAAGATTGGTGCACTGGGTTACCAGAACGCAAAGCTTGACATGGGTGGAGAAATTAAGCCATCACTCAACCGTTTCGGTTTCGAGGTTGACGGCGACGACCTGTCACTCGGTTTCAACTATCAGTTCTAATCTGATTTTGTTTGGTTATATTTAGTGATACAAACAGAAATCTTGGTAACAAGATTGATTTCAAATAACTTTTGTTTATCACTTTATGAAAATGAGTGGGACGCTCGCAGTGATGTCGAGCGTCCCACGTTTTTATAACCGTTGTCGTTAATTTATGTTAACAAAAGGAAATATGCTATTGCTTTTCTGCATTTTTTAATAAATAATGCTTATCTTTGCAAACAATTAGTATTACCAATTCAACCAAATCAAAACTTAAACAAAAAAAACAATGGAAAACTACGTTTCTACCCCGACCCTGTCGTTCGTACAGGCAATCAAGAATTGTTTCTCAAAGTATTGTTGCTTCACCGGCCGTGCACGTCGTTCTGAGTACTGGTGGTTCCAGGTTCTCAACTGGATTCTCTCTTGTGCTTTCAGCATGATCTTCAACTGGAAGGTGTCAAAAGTAGATGAAATCAAGTCTCAGGTAGGTGAGGCTATCTTCGACGAAGAGAAGATGGCTGCTATCACTGCACAGGCAGAGTCTGTTGACAGCACATTTATGATGCTGATGATTGTATTCGGTATCGTTTCTCTGTTGATTCTGCTGCCAGCTCTCGGCGTTGCTGTTCGTCGTCTGCACGACATCGGCAAGAGCGGATGGTGGCTGTTGCTCTGCCTCGTTCCATTCGTGAACTTCATCTTCGCTATCGTGATGCTCATTTGGACTATCAAGGACGGCGCCAAGGAGCCAAACCAGTATGGTGCTTCACCAAAATACATCCCTGCTGAAGCATAAAGCATAAGCAAAATAAATACCCTGAAAGAGTGGAAAAGCGAAAACAGCGCTTTTTCACTCTTTCACTTTTTAATTAAATAATCATAATAAAAAGAGGGAAAGTGCGGATATTCGAGAAATTATGAGTAAATTTGCATCTGATTTCGAAATTTGATATTTAAAAGTTTATTTTTTTGTTCGCAAGAATGACATCAAAGATAACCCTATTGGTCACTATGGCGGTGGCACAGTGTATACTCTTGTCATCATGCCTCGGCAGCAGTGACATAGAAGTGACCACCTATGATGATGTGGCAATAACGAGTTTCAAGTTGGGAACCGTGAAATGCTCTCGTACAGTGAAGAAGTCTGACGGTACCGACAGCACCTATTCATACACGTATTCCGCTGCTACATACCCCATGCACATAGACCAGCGCAACAATGTCATCTACAATGCTGATTCGCTGGTGGCTGGCAGTAAGGTATCAAGCGTACTTGTGACAATAGGCACGAAGAACGGCGGAGCAGTGGCGTTCAAGAACATCGACGACGATGGCTATACGCTCTATTCCTCAAGCGACTCCGTTGACCTGTCGAAGGACCGTACCGTCGTAGTATATTCAAACGACGGTCAGTGTGCAAGAGAATATACCGTCAAGACCCTCGTGCATGAGGAATATGCAGACTCGTTCACATGGAATGCCATGACACCGAATATGTCTGCAGAGATAGCTGCAATGAAGAAGATGAAGGCTCTGGCCACCATGTATGGAGCATTCCTGCTGGGCAGTAACGGCGAAAGTTCCACACTGCTGAAGACTATGGACGGAGAGACATGGGAGCAATGCAGCATGGAGGGCATCGGTGCGCCATTAGTTGCAGACGCTTCGCTGGCGGAGCATGAGGAGAAACTCTACCTGCTCAACGACGGCGTGCTGTATACATCGGAAGATGGAAACGCATGGTCGCAGGTAGCCTCTGACGGTGCTCTGGCGACAATCATGGGCGGATACAGAAGCGTGGACGAAGAAGGCGAGGAGGCAGTAAACGAGATGTATGCCTTGTCTAAGGATGCCCGCATAATGGTGTCGTACGACAACGGCGCAACATGGCAGCAGGACAACATGGAGTCAACACTCTATTACGACAACAGCGAATACATGCCGAGCACTGACGTCAACTTCACATCCGTGACGACAAGGACTGACGATGAGACCGGCATCGTGACGATAATAGCCAACAAGGCCCTGGCAGAAGGCGACACGTTCCCAACCGCAGTGGTATGGAACAAGATAGCCGACAAGGATGACCCGCAGGGATGGTTCTATACCAACACAGCATGGGAGAACCATTACTATATACTGCCGAGAATGCAGGGACTGTCTGCAATCGCCTATGCTGACGGCATCGTGGCCATAGGTGGCGAACCTGTAAACAATGAGGCAAAGGCTTTTTCCCAGTTCTATTATTCGCCCGACCATGGTGCTACATGGCACAAGGTTGACGGCGTGAGAGTTCCGGAAGGATTCAACGCTTCGGGAGCAGCGGCACTGATTGCTGACAACGACGGATGCATCTATATCATCAGCAATGGCGATGGTGTCAATGCACAGGTGTGGAGAGGCAGGAAAAACCGTGAGACGTGGGAGAAACTGCCGCAACTGTACAAATAAAGATACGAAAAGATAAATAGGCGAATGGCTATCACGCATGCGCATAATATGTATAAGGTGTATGTAACTGTCGCGGCATTATGGTTGTTGACGGCAAGTGTGGTCATGGCGCAGGAAGATACAGAATATCGCTATGAGGTGGGTGCCGGCGTGGGCATAGGCACATACTACGGCGACTTCAACAGCAGTCTGTTCGGCAATGTGGCACCGGCAGGAACGGCAATGTTCAAATTCGTGCTCAATCCACATTCAGCCATGACATTCGCTGGCACATACACAAAGGCGAAGGGCGAATATAAGGTTGACCAGACGTATTACCCCGACATGCAGTTGGAAGGATATTCGTACAACACCGACCTCTTCGACCTTTCTGCTGTATATGAATACAACTTCTGGCCATACGGCACGGGCAAGGAATACCGCGGTGCAGTGCGCCTGGCTCCATTCATAGCAGTGGGCGTGGGCCTGACCGGCGCACGATGCGACAACCGTACAATGGACTATTCCGCATTGGAGCGGACAAGTTCGAACAACAAGGTGGTGACAGCCAACATACCGCTGGGCATCGGAGTGAAATACCGCTATGGAGACAGGACAAACTTCTCGCTGCAGTGGATGATGCACTTCTCGCTTTCCGACCACCTCGACGGGGCAAAAGATCCCTATAGGGTGAAAAGCGACGGACTGTTCAAGAATACCGACTGCTATTCGGTGCTGACATTCTGCGTGACATACAGTTTCGCACCTAAATGCCCTACATGTATGAAGGACAGATAAAAATAGGATTATGAATAAAATACCACAACATATCGCCATCATCATGGATGGCAACGGACGATGGGCCATGGAACGCGGCAAAGACCGCACCGAAGGTCATGTGGCTGGTGTGGCAACCGTCAAGAAAATTACTGCAGAGTGTGTGCGCATGGGGGTGAAGTACCTCACGCTGTACGCTTTCTCCACAGAAAACTGGAACCGTCCCGATGCTGAGGTGGCTGCGCTGATGAAACTTGTGCTTACAAGTATGCAGCGCGAACTGTTCGATGAGAACAACGTGCGAATGCGACTCATCGGTGACCGCGCAAGATTGCCGAAAGATGTGTTGGAAGCCATAGAGAAACTGGAAGCTGACACTGCAGCATACACACGCATGACAGTGACGATAGCCCTGAGTTACTCGTCAAGGTGGGAGATAACAGATGCTGTGCAGAAGATAGCACGCGAGGCAGCTGAAGGAAAAATCAATCCAGAGGACATAACGGAGGAGACAATATGCAAACACCTCGACTCCGCATTCCAGCCAGACCCCGACCTGCTCATACGCACAGGAGGCGAACAGCGCATATCAAACTACCTGTTGTGGCAGATAGCTTATTCGGAATTGTATTTCACACCAGTGTATTGGCCAGACTTTAATGAAGAAGAGCTGCACAAGGCTGTGGAGAACTTCCAGACAAAGCAACGTCGCTTCGGAAAGACTGAGGCACAAATAGAAGAAGAGGAAAAGGAAAAGAATATAAAATAAATGATTTCACCAAGAAATATATTGCTCGCCTTGGCGTTGGTAATGGTTTCAACGGCTGTGTGGGCGCAGGAGAAAATAGTAAATCCGGATATATCGTATGCATCTCAGGTGCGCTCTTGTTACATCGGCGCATTGAGAGTCAGCGGCGTTGAAGGATATGAGGAGTATATGCTCACCAGCATTTCCGGACTGTCTGTGGGACAGCGCATAGGAGTGCCGGGCAACGAGATAACAGATGCAGTGAAACGCTATTGGAAGCATGGACTGTTCTCTGATGTCAAGGTGGCTGCCGATTCTATCGTCGGCGACTCCATATATCTGCATTTCTATCTGAAGACGCGTCCACGCGTAAGCGAGATAAACTATTACGGATTGCGCAAGAAAGCAGAACGCGAAGACATGGAACAGAAACTGGGCCTGCTGAAAGGTGCCCAGGTAACGCCAAACATGCTTTCTCGTGCAAAGACCCTGGCACAAAGGTATTTTGAGGACAAGGGATTCAAAAACGCTGAGGTGAACATCATGCAGCGAGATGACGTGACACAGAAGAACCAGGTCATTCTTGATGTGGAGGTTGACAAGAAAGAGAAGACAAAGGTGCGCAACATCAATATCGTGGGTAACGATCAGATGAATGATTCGCAACTGAAGGGTGGACTGATTCGCAAGGGTGCACTGAAGAAACTGCATGAAACGGGTAAACTGCGTTCTTTCATGAAGAGCAAGAAGTTTACACCAGAGAAATATGAGGAGGACAAGAAAAACCTCATAGAATGGTATAACGAGCATGGCTATCGTGATGCAGTGTTGATTAGCGACAGCGTGAGTACACCCGACGAGAAGCATGTGGATGTGCACTTGCATATCAACGAAGGACAGAAATACTACATCCGAAACATAACATGGGCAGGTAATACCGTATATAACACTGAATACCTTTCACGCCAGCTTGGCATGCAGAAAGGTGACGTGTATAACCAGACATTGCTGAAGAAACGCCTTTCGGACGATGAGGATGCTGTGGGTAATGCATATTGGAACCATGGCTATCTGTTCTACCAACTCGACCCAGTGGAGGTGAACGTGGATGGCGACAGCATCGACCTTGAGATGCGTATAATGGAAGGTCCGCAGGCACATATATCACATGTGCGCATCAGTGGTAACGACCGTCTGTATGAGAAAGTGGTACGTCGTGAACTGCGCACCAAGCCGGGCGACTTGTTCTCAAAGGAGGCATTGATGCGTTCTGCACGTGAGATTGCACAGATGGGACACTTCGACCAGGAAAAGGTACAGCCGGACGTAAGGCCGAATGGTGATGATGGCACGGTTGACATCAACTGGGATTTGGAACAGAAATCAAATGACCAGATAGAGTTCTCCCTTGGTTGGGGACAGACTGGCGTCATAGGAAAGATAGGTCTGAAGCTCAACAACTTCTCCATGGCAAACCTCTTCAACCGCAACAAGGAGCATCGTGGTATCATGCCTATCGGTGACGGTGAGCAGTTGGGACTGAGCGCACAGACAAACGGAACTTATTATCAGTCGTACAACATCTCATACTCCACTGGATGGTTTGGAGGAAAGCGACCAATACAGTTCAGCGTGGGTGTGTTCTATTCCAAGCAGACAGATGTAAACTCAAACTACTACAACTCTAACTGGTATAATGCGTATAGTCCCTACGGCTCTACATACAATCTTAGTAACATAGAGAATTACTATGATCCTGACAAGTATGTACGCCTGCTTGGTGGTTCTATAGGTTGGGGTAAACGCCTGCGCTGGCCTGATGACTATTTCCAGTTGTCTGCAAGCATTGCATACACAAGGTATATGTTGAAAGACTGGAACTATTTCCTTGTCAGCAACGGTAACTGTAACAACCTTAACTTCAACGTAGCACTGACACGTGCTTCTGTTGATAACCCGTTGTTCCCACGCAGTGGTTCTGAGTTTGAACTGTCACTCTCTATTACTCCACCATGGTCACTGATGGACGGTAAGAACTATGCTGGACTGGCACAGAACCCGAAATCATCTACATATCATGCAGAGCAGCAGGAGAAGTATCGTTGGATTGAGTATCACAAATGGAAATTCAAGTCAAAGACTTATACTGCGCTGACATCCTCTACAAAGTGTTTTGTGCTTATGACACGTGCAGAGTTTGGTATTCTCGGCCACTTCAACAAAGACAAGAAATCTCCGTTTGAAACATTCTATATGGGTGGTGACGGTATGTCAGGATATTCAAGCAGTTATGCAGAAGAAACTATCGGACTGCGTGGTTATGAGAATGGTTCACTGACACCAAGTGGATACGAAGGCTATGCCTACGACCGTTTCGGCGTTGAGTTGCGCTATCCATTCATGCTGGGTAACACCACAATATACGGACTTGGCTTTGTGGAGGCTGGTAACGCATGGAATGATATAAAGAAGTTTAATCCATTCGATATGAAACGCTCTGCTGGTTTCGGTGTACGTATCTATCTGCCGATGGTCGGACTGATGGGACTTGACTGGGCATACGGTTTCGACAAGACATTCGGAACCAAGGGAGGAAGCAATTTCCACTTCATACTCGGACAGGAGTTCTAATATCCCGCTGTCATCATAGGGAAAGCCCCAATGTCAATTAGGGAAAACTCAATGCAGGATAAGCAGGAAAAGAAATATCTTTGCATCGTCTAACAATAAGAAATCGTCTAACAATTAAAAGATGAAAGTTATGAAACAGATGACAAAAAAACTGACTGCCTTGGCAGTGATATTCGTTCTTCATTCTTCTCTCTTTGCCTTACATTCTTCTGCACAGAAGTATGCACTTATCGACATGGAGTATATATTGAAGAACATACCTGCATATGAACGTGCCAACGAACAGTTGTCACAGGTTAGCAAACGATGGCAGGCTGAGGTGGAAGCACTGACAACGGAAGCCAACACCATGTATAAGAACTATCAGAACGAAGTGGTGTTCCTCTCTCAGGAACAGAAACAGGCTAAGCAGGATGCCATCATGCAGAAGGAGAAAGAGGCTGCAGACTTGAAGAAGAAGTATTTCGGACCAGAGGGTGAACTCTTCAAAAAGCGTACAAGTCTCATGTCACCCATACAGGATGAGATATACAATGCTGTGAAGGACGTGGCTGAGCTGCGTGGCTACCAGCTGGTACTCGACCGTGCGTCAGACAACGGCATCATATTCGCATCACCAAAGATTGACATCTCAAATGAGGTGCTGGGAAAGCTGGGATACTGATTTCCTTTAATTCCTATAGTATAATTGAAATAATAAATAAAAACCAAAAACAATAAAAGAAAAATGAAAAAGACAATCATTGCACTCGTTGCAACATTCGCAATGGCACTGGGTGCCAACGCTCAGAAGTTCGGACACGTTGACGTTCAGGCTATCATGCAGAGCCTGCCAGAGGTAACAAAGGCTAACGGTGAACTGCAGGCACAGGCTCAGCAGTATGACAACGAACTCAAGCAGATGCAGGAGGAAATACAGAAGAAGGGCGAGGAGTATGAGAAGAACAAGGCTACCATGAGCGCAACAGCACAGCAGCAGACAGAGACTGACCTGCAGGCTATGTATCAGAAACTGCAGGAGGCTTACCAGCAGAACCAGCAGGAGATGCAGAAGAAGCAGAACGAACTGATGGAGCCTATTCAGAAGAAAGTCATCACTGCCATTGAGAACGTAGGTAAGGCTGGTGGCTACACCTATATTGCACAGTCTGGTATGTTCCTCTATATGGGCGCAGACGTTAAGGACGTTACTGCCGACGTAAAGGCTGAAATCAACAAACTGAAGTAATAAATCATGAAGAAATTTCTCTTCACTATAACTATGTTTTTCGCTTGCTTCGCCACTGCAATGGCGCAGCAAGCGAAAATCGGTTATTTCTCCTATAGTCAAGTGTTGCACGACATGCCGGAGTATGCTGCGGCCATGACGGAGATTGACGGACTGCGCAAGCAATATCTCGAGGAATTGAAGAATGCGGAGCAGGAGTTCAACGAGAAGTATGAGTTGTTCCTTGACCAGCAAAAGATGCTCGATGATGCCATCCGTCAGAAACGACAGTCAGACTTGCAATCATTGCTTGATCGTAACACACAGTTCCGCGACCAGGCTGAGCGACTGCTGAAGCAGGCCGAGCAGGATGCCATAGCACCTGTCAAGCAGCAACTGAACAAGGCCATACAGAGTGTCGGATATTCTGGTGCATACCTTATGATTGTCAATACAGACAGTGAGGCATGTCCTTATATCGATGCCTCAAGGGCAGAAGATGTAACTGCAAAGATAAAGAGCTATATAAGATAAAATGGAAAGTGAATAGTAACTTGATTGGCTTCCCCTTTCGGGTCGCCGAGCAAAACCTTCTTTACTATTCACTATTCTTTTTTTGCATGAGGGAAGTGAAGTATGAGTATCGGTGTTTTTGATTCCGGCTATGGTGGACTGACCATCTTGCAGCAGTTGCGCAAGAGTCTTCCAGAGCGTGATTTCATATACCTTGGTGACAATGCGCGTGCCCCATACGGCTCGCGCAGTTTCGATGTGGTGTATGAGTTTACGCGCCAGGCTGTGGTACGTTTGTTTGAGATGGGCTGCGACCTCGTAATATTGGGTTGTAATACTGCCTCTGCGAAAGCGCTGCGTACCATACAGCAGAATGACCTTCCACTCATTGATCCTACAAAGCGCGTACTCGGAGTGATACGTCCTACTGTAGAGATTATCGGAAACCTGACGAAGAGCCGCCACGTAGGTGTTGTGGCCACAGAGGGTACTGTACGTTCAGAGAGTTATGAGTTGGAGATTGCAAAGCTGCATCCCGACATCAAGGTCACGGGCCAGGCCTGTCCGTTGTGGGCGGCCATTGTGGAGGCAGGAGAGGCCGACAGTGAGGGAGCAGAGTATTTCGTACGCAAGCGCATCCACCAGTTGTTGGAGCGCGATCCGCTTATTGATGCAATCATTCTTGGCTGTACCCACTATCCTCTTCTTATGAATGCCTTGCGCAAGGCTGTGCCTGATGGAATTAGGATTGTTTCACAGGGCGAATACGTTGCCGCCTCATTGGTAGATTACCTTCATCGTCATCCGGAGATGGATGCACGTTGTTCACGTGGCGGTACCATGCGCTATTACACTACTGAGCATCCCGACCGTTTCAAGGAATGTGCCCGCATCTTCCTTCATGAGGACATAATGGTAGAGCACATTGACTTGTAGTCTTGTGTTTGTTATATTGTAAAGCGAAAGATACTTATGACTACGGATGAACAATATATGCGAAAGGCTCTTGCCGAGGCTGAGCAGGCTGCACAGGAGGGTGAGGTGCCCATCGGTGCCGTTGTGGTATGCCGTGGACGTGTGCTGGCAAGTGCTCACAACCTGACGGAAACATTGCATGATGTTACGGCCCATGCAGAGATGCAGGCTATCACCGCTGCTGCCAATGCACTAGGAGGAAAGTATCTCAGTGACTGCACACTGTATGTGACTGTAGAGCCATGTCCTATGTGTGCTGGGGCTCTTGGATGGTCACAGATACCGCGTGTGGTGTATGGTGCGCCAGACGACAAGCGTGGCTACAGGAAGTATGCACCTCAGGTACTTCACCCTAAGACGGAGGTAGTCTGTGGCGTTTGCGAAGAAGAGTGCCGTGAACAGATGCAGATGTTTTTCAAAGAAAAAAGAAAGTAGTCAGATCAAATCAGTTATAAACTTATATTAGTTATAACGAACAAGGTGTTAATTATATTGCAAGGGCATCGCTGAGGTTTATCAGTGATGCCCTTACTATATGTTATATGTCATGCAAATGTGCCTTTATCTGTCTTGGTCTCCATACGAAAGATGGCGTGCCTGTAACTGGTATGAATATGCCAGCGTACCGGGTGAGAGTTTGCCTTTCAGGTACTGTTCCATCATGACTGCACCTATAGGTACGCCAAGGTCAGCACCGAAACCACCGTTCTCTACATATACGGCTATTGCAATCTTCGGTTCGTCCATCGGTGCAAAACCCATGAATACGGAGTGGTCTCGTCCACGGTTCTGCGCCGTACCGGTCTTACCGCAGGCTACGTATGGGTAACGGCTTAGTGCATGACACGTACCGCCAGTGGCAGAGGCACGCATACCTGCAACCACGACATCGTATGCCGCACGCGAAGCTTTTGTATAGTGTTTCTTTGTATATGCAGTGTCGAGGCGTTCATTCTGGATATGCTTCACGACGTGTGGCGTAACCCAATAGCCACGGTTGGCTATTGTAGCGCCGAGGTTGGCTATCTGCAGAGGTGTGAGGTTTACCTCACCCTGACCTATGGATATAGAGATGATGGTCAGTCCGTTCCATGAGCCTTTGTAGGCATGGTCGTAATATTCACCATTAGGGATAAGTCCGCGTTTTTCGCCCGGCAGGTCTATGCCGGTGCGATAGCCGAAGCCCATCGATACCATATAGTCGCGCCATACGTTCATGGCGTTGAGAGGCTTGCCGTATTTCTTGCGGTTGCCTATCATATAATAAAGTCCCCAGCAGAAGAAACCGTTACATGATGTTGACAAAGCCGGTACCACCGGCAGTGGGGCACCATGACCGTGACAACCTACATGCAGGCCTTTGAATGAGAATCCATGTGCACATGGATATGCAGTCTGTGGAGTTATCACTCCTTCGGTAAGGAATGTCAGTGCCTGTGATGTCTTGAATGTAGAACCCGGTGGATACTGACCCATGATACTGCGGTTCAGGAGCGGTTTCCACACGTTGCGTTGCAGTGCGAGGTGGTTTTTGCCACGCTTGCGGCCAGTCAGTATGCGAGGGTCGTATGTAGGCGAAGATACCATGCAGAGCACTTCGCCCGTCTTGGGTTCTATCGCTACGATAGAGCCAATCTTACCTTCCATCAGTCGTTCGCCTAGAGCCTGCAGGTCAATGTCTATTGAGAGTGTGAGGTTTTTGCCTGCTACAGGCTTGCGGTCATATTTTCCGTTTTGATAATGTCCATTCACACGTCCGTGGGCATCACGCAAAAGTATCTGCACACCTTTCTCACCACGCAGTTGCTTCTCGTATGAACGCTCTACACCGAGTTTGCCGATGTAGTCGCCTTTGATGTAGTATTCGTCTTCATCGATGTCTCCCTGCGACACCTCTGCCACGTCGCCCAGCACATGTGCGGCGTATGGATACTGATATTGTCGTAACGTACGGCGCTGAACGTAGAAACCGGGGAATCGGAACAGTTTCTCGCGGAATACTGCGAAATCCTGTTCATCAAGTTGTGTTATGAAAGTCTGTTGTGTAAAGCGCGAATAGCCAGGATTCTTGTTCTTGTCCTTTATGTCTGCCATTCGCTTGTCAAAGAAAGCCTTTGTAATACCTAAAGCCTCGCACAACTCAAGAGTGTCGAGATGTTCCTTGGCTTCATTCATGACGACCATGATGTCGTATGACGGCTGGTTATATACAAGCAACTTGCCGTTGCGGTCGAATATGCAACCTCGTGCCGGGTATTCTGTTTGTTTAAGGAAAGCATTAGAGTCGGCTTTCTTGCGATAGTCGTCACTCATAATCTGCAGTGTGAACAGTCTTATAAGATAGACGATGACGATGATTATCGCTGAACCGCCAATGATAAATCTTCTGTTTGAATAGTCTTGAATCATGCTGCCTACCTCCTTACACTGTCAATCGTGAATATAAACATCAGTGTAAGCACCATGCTGCCTGCGATACTCAGCAGCCATTCCATCCAGTCGATGACGGTGAAGGCTTCGAGCGAGAAGAACACTATACAGTATATAGTGACGAGTATTGTTGCGTATGTGGCGAACTTTGTGAATCCAAGAGTGATGAATCCCGGCATGATGTCATGGTTGTCTTCTTCACTCAGGTAGAGGCTCAGCAGATACGGCTGTATGAATCCCACCAGTGTCATAGATATCGTGGCCAGTCCGGGAGTGTTGGCAAACATATCCACGCTCAATCCCATGGCGAAGCATAGTAGCAACTGTGCCCATCGCGGATAAGTCTTTGGGAAGAGCAGTGCCAGATAGACATACAGCAGGGGTGTAGCCACACCGAGGATGTGGATATGTCCGAGCAGTAGTGCCTGCAACAGAGCGAATACTATTATAAGCAGTATGTATATCAAGTGTAAAAATTATTATAGGATTAATTCACTCTCCTTTTTATTCTTTCTCGTTTTTCTGCAGAAGCAGAGAGTCTTGCGCCGCACGCAGCACCTTCAGTTGTTCGTGCATCTTGCTGTTGTCAATGACGCAGACATCACGCAGGTTCGCAAAATCGGTGTATAGCTGCACTTGCAACTGGTAGGACAGTCCGTCAGGTGAGTTGTAAACATGCATTATCTTTCCAACTGGTATTCCCGGCGGGAACACTGCCGAGTATCCGGATGTCACCACTCTGTCATACAGTTTGAAGTGTGCGTGTCGCGGTACCTCGTCCACCTTTGCCACGTTGCATGCCCCACCGTTCCATTTCAGATAACCGAAATAGTTGGTGTGCTCTATCTTACAGCTGATGCTTGACCGTGATGACAGTGCGGGAATGACAACGGAGTAGTGGGCACCCGCCATATAGACTATGCCCACTACTCCTGTTCCGCTCACCACGCCCATGTCTTTGCGTACGCCGTCAGCCTCACCCTTGTTGATGGTGATAAGGTTGTCGCGTTTGTCAACGCTGTTCTGCACTACCTGAGCCGGTATGACACCATATGCTTCTGGGTTAGTCAGCCCAGCGATGTGCGTGGAGTCTTTGCCTTGTTTCTCCAGTTCCTCCCTCATAGCCTGCAGCTGATGTTCCAGATACGCATTTCGGGATGTCAGCTGGCTGTTCAGTTCGGCAAGCGTAAGGTAAGAATTTACCTTTGACTTCTGTTCATATACGAAGCCAGCCACGCTGTTTGCCGACGACACCCATACAGAACCCTGATAGCTGTTGTAACTGAACAACAGCACGAAGCCTATGGCCTCGAGTGCTATGAACAGCAGCCAGTGATAATGTTTTCCTATGAAGTCGAGGAGATTACGCATTTATATAGTTTATCTCATGAGGAATGAGAAACGTCCGATGTTTTTGAGTGCTATGCCTGTGCCGCGTGCCACACTGTGGAGTGGGTCGTCAGCGATGTGGAACGGAATACCGATCTTGTTCTCCAGGCGCTGGTCGAGTCCGCGCAGCAATGCGCCGCCACCGCTGAGGTATATGCCATTGCGCACGATGTCGGCGTACAGCTCTGGTGGAGTGTTCTCCAATGCAGAGAGTACGGCATCCTCTATCTTTGACACAGTACGGTCTATGCAGTGAGCTATTTCCTGATAGCATACAGGTACCTCCATTGGCAGTGCAGTGATACGGTTAGGACCACGTACAACATAATCATCGGGAGCCTGCTCAGCGAGGTCGGTCAGTGCTGAACCTACGTTTATTTTGATGCGTTCTGCCATACGCTCAGACACCTTGACGTTGTGCTGGCGATACATGTAATCCTGAATGTCGTTTGTCAGATCGTCACCAGCCACGCGGATAGAGTTGTTGCTGACGATGCCGCCAAGTGAAATTACGGCAATCTCTGTAGAGCCACCGCCTATGTCCACGATCATGTTACCTTCTGGTGCCTCCACGTCGATACCTATGCCCACGGCAGCTGCCATTGGCTCAAAAATCAGGTAAACGTCGCGGCCGTCGGCATGCTCGGCAGAGTCACGCACGGCACGCAGCTCTACCTCAGTAGAACCTGACGGAACGCCAATGACCATACGCAGTGATGGAGAGAAGAGATGATGTCCGGTGTTGACCATCTTGATGAGTCCGCGCATCATCATCTCACATGCAGAGAAGTCGGCAATCACACCGTCGCGCAGTGGGCGTACGGTCTTGATGCGGTCATTGGTCTTTTCATACATGCTCTTTGCGCGTTCTCCCACTGCAACCATCTGGTTGGTGTCGCGGTCTATTGCAACGACGGATGGCTGGTCAACCACGATTTTGCCGTCGTGCATGATGATGGTATTGGCAGTGCCAAGGTCCATCGCTAATTCTTTGGTGAAAGAGAAAAATCCCATTGGTTTGATTTTTAACTTTTAGAATGGTTAATGATTACATGTTGCGATTTGTTTTCTCAAACCATGCGTTGATGGCGGTGTCGTAGTGTGAGCTAACACCGAAAGCGCGTGTGGCAAACATACGACGCTCTTCGATGTCTGTCTCGGCACCTTTCTTGTTGAGGATGTCGAGCAATACGCTGTATTCAGCCTTTGAAGGCACGATTACAACATCCTTGAAGTTCTTCGCTCCGGCACGGATAAGCGAAATGCCGCCTATATCGATTTTCTCAATGATGTCAGCCTCTGAAGCACCGCTTGCTACGGTCTGCTCGAATGGGTAGAGGTCAACGATTACGAGGTCAATCTCTGGAATCTCATACTTGGCCATCTGGTCAACGTCCTCCTGCAGACCGCGACGACCGAGGATGCCTCCGAAAATCTTCGGGTGCAGCGTCTTTACGCGTCCGCCAAGTATTGACGGGTATGTTGTGACGTTCTCTACGGCCTCACACTCGTAGCCGAGAGACTCGATGAATTTTTGTGTACCACCTGTGGAAAGGAATTTAACGCCTTCGTCGTTGAGTTTCTTCAGCAACTCGTCAAGGCCATCCTTGTGAAAGACGCTCACCAGAGCCGTCTTGATTTTCTTTGCTTCTGCCATTGTCGTTTTTACGTAAAATAATTATAAAACCGGTTTTTGATGTTTTGATGTGCAAAGTTACAAAAAATATACGTAATTACAAAATTTTTGTTCCTTTATATTTGTAACATCCGTTTTTTTCTTTGTCATACAGCAGAAATTATGCAAAAAAACATTACCTTTGTGCTTGTTATAACAAATCCCATCTTAAAAGAAATGCTTACTATCCGACAATGTTTCGGTCGTTTGGCGGTGGCTTTGTCGTTGTTGATGATGACAGCGCCGTATTGCAACGCCCAAAGACAAACACACAAGAGAACACAGAAGAAGCAGCGGACGACGCTGAGAAAGGCGAAGACCGTTGCACAGGAAAACTCCCAGGCAACGCTGACAAAGGCACAGGCTGACGGCAAGGAAGTCGCCGCGGAGAAGGAGAAGAAACAGACAACGGTGCATCCGAAGGGGCAAACGGGCAAGGCATCGTACTACTCGCGCCGTGCCACTGGTGCACGCACGAGCAGTGGCGAGCGGTTGAACAACGACTCGCTGGTATGCGCACACCGCACGCATCCGTTCGGCACTAAGTTGCTGGTGCGCAATCCCGCCAACGGCAAGGAAGTGGTAGTGAGGGTCATTGACCGTGGTCCGTTTACGCGTGGCCGCATCATTGACCTTTCCTACGAGGCTGCCAAGCGTATCGGCATGCTTTCCGCTGGTGTGGCTATGGTCGAGGTGTCTGTTTACGACGACACCGAGGTGCCATACAAGCCAAAGGAGTATAAGGTGCCTGAACTCGAGCTGGAGATGAACGACGGCGGCGACGCCATGCATCCCGCATGGAAGAGCAAGAGGGAAGAGGGGAAGGCAAACAACGAAAAATGAAGGAATATACCGACGAAGAACTGGCCGAACTGCTTGACCAGGACATATTCAGGACAATCTCTGCCACAGCTGATGAACTGGGGCTGGAGTGCTATGTGGTGGGAGGATACGTTAGAGACATCTTCCTTGAACGACCGTCTGATGACATTGACTGCGTGGTGGTCAGTCCTGACAAAAGCATAAAGAGTCCCGGCATCGAGGTGGCAAAGCTGCTGAAGAAAAAACTGGGACGCAGGGCTTATCTCTCAGTGTTCAAGAATTTCGGTACGGCACAGGTCAAGATGAACGACCTGGAGGTGGAGTTCGTCGGTGCACGCAGGGAGAGTTATCAGCGTGACTCGCGTAAGCCCATTGTGGAGGACGGAACCCTGGAAGATGACCAGAACCGCCGTGACTTCACCATCAACGCCATGGCCATCTGCCTGAATCACGACCGTTTCGGCGAACTCGTTGATCCCTTCGGCGGACTGGATGACCTTTGGGATGGCATTATTCGCACGCCGCTCGATCCCGACATTACCTTCTCTGACGACCCGCTGCGCATGCTGCGCTGCATACGTTTCGCTACACGGCTGAATTTCTATATCGATGATGAGACGTTTGATGCTCTTGAACGCAATGCCGGACGAATAAAGATAATCTCCGCCGAGCGCATCAACGAGGAACTGAACAAGACTTTGATGACAAAGACACCCAGCCGTGGCTTTGTGGATTTGCAGCGCTGCGGACTGCTACGCCTCATACTGCCGGAAGTGGCAGACCTCGATATAGTGGAGGAGCGCAATGGTAAGGCTCACAAGAATAATTTCTATCACACACTGGAGGTGCTCGACAATGTTGCGAAATGCACCGAATCAACACTCCTCCCTGTTTATTCCTCACTCTATCTCCGTTGGGCAGCCCTGCTCCATGACATAGGCAAGACAAGGAGCAAACGCTGGGACAATCTGCAAGGGTGGACGTTCCATTCGCACGATCATATCGGAGGACGAATGGTGCCGAAGATTTTCAACCGCATGAAGTTGCCCCAGGACCAGAAGATGAAGTATGTGCAGCTTCTCGTTGACATGCACATGCGCCCCATCGCCATCGCTGACAATGAGGTGACCGACAGTGCCGTCAGACGACTGGTGAACGATGCCGGCGACTACATCGACGACCTCATGATACTCTGCGAGGCAGACATCACAAGCAAGAATCAGGTGCGCAAGCAGCGTTTCCGCGACAACTATACCCTTGTGCGTGAGAAGATAGAAGACCTTAAGCAGCGTGATTTCAAACGTCTCCTGCAGCCTTGTATTGACGGCAACGAGATAATGCAGATGTTCAATCTCAAACCATCGCGTGAGGTGGGCGAACTGAAACAGTATCTGAAGGATGCCGTGCTCGACAACCGCGTGGAGAACGAGCGTGAACCGCTCATGGTGTTGCTCAAGGGAAAAGCACAAGAGATGGGACTGCTTCCGGCATAATTATCTTCCAAAAGAAACTACAGTCTTTTGGGATGGTTCAAATTGTTCTAAATCACCACTGTTTAGAAAACTCATTTTAAGGGACATTGACAAGGGTGGGTGGACATGTATCCCAGAAAGAGGGTTGAATCGCGTAGAGGTACCTTGAAACGTTTTTTTCAATTCACAATGCGTGTTTTTAATGCACAATTCACAATGCATAATGCATAATTGTGCCATGCGGAGTGAAAAAAGCGTGCAAAAATGCAATAATTGCGCATTAATTAGGTTATAAAAGCAGCCTGATTACACTGCAAAAGCAATGGTATTACACAGTAAAAGCTATCATATTACGATGCAATATGATAGCTTTTACTGCGTATTAAGAAAACTTTACATTTTTAACATTTGCCTAAACCTCCGATTTTGCGAATTTTGTTCCCTCATTTTCTTACCACAAACAGCGAAAAAACGGTTTAAGAAAAATGTCGTGTTCGTACTCCATTTTCACCTTTCACCTTTTGGTGATTCTTGCCAAGTAGTCATAATGGTCGCCTTGGGCTACCACTTCGACGGCATAGCCGCTTTCTGATGCTTTTTGCTCAAGTGTGGCGGCATCGATGTATAGCCAGGGGAAGGCATCGCTCACAGAGTCTTTGTATTGCATGCGATAAGTCAGTTCGCCATAATAGCTGTCGGTGTCGGGATAGTCTATAATGCCGTCCTCATCCTCAAAGACATAACTGATGTCTGATGAGTCACACAGCAACTGGCCTCCCGGAGCCAGTATCTTGTCAAGATGGCGGAAGAACTCTGGCATGCGCTCCAGCGTTCCCACAATGCCTATGCCGTTCATCAGCATCAGGATGGTGTCATACTGACCTTTCAGTTTGAAGAAATCCTGTTCTGCCACCTGTCTCACTCCTCGCTCCTTCATGGTCTTTACCGACAACGGCGAGATGTCAACGGCAGTGACGTCAACGCCTCGTTGCTGCAGCACAAGCGAATGACATCCGCTGCCGGCACCCACGTCAAGAGTCTTGCCCCTGACCATGTCGAGGGCAGCACGTTCTATCTCTGGCATGTCGTCATACTCACGAAAAAGCATTTGCACAGGTATCTCGTCTTCCTCAAACATCGGGGAAAACACTCTGAGTCTGTCTGCAGCGCCTTTGCTGTAGTAGTCAGCGATGGCTCTGCCCATGGGGTCTTTAGTATCGTTGATTTTGTTCATATAACACATTAGATTTAGGACAAAGTTATATCTTTTTTTTGAATTACAAAAGAAAAGAATGTAAATATAGATACTTTTTTATACTCTCAGCCGTTTTTTATATAGCAGGACCGTGTATAAAACTTTTATTTACCATAAACCAAAAACAATACAACCGATTATGACAATAGGAGACAGAATACCTGATGTGCTTGGCATTGACCAGGACGGGCGTGAGATTAAGGCGAGTGATTTTCGTGGCAAGAAACTGGTGCTTTACAGTTATCCGAAGGCGAATACCAGCGGATGCACTGCCGAGGCTTGCTCTCTGCAGGCACATAAGACGGAGTTGGAGGAGGCTGGATACAGCATAGTGGGCATAAGCAAGGACAGCCAGGCAACGCAGAAAAAGTTTGCTGACAAGCACGCACTGGATTTTCCGCTTATTGCCGACACCGACACGGAACTCATGCAGCAGTTAGGTTGCTGGGGTGAGAAATCCATGTACGGAAAGAAGTTTATGGGCATACTGCGCACCACCTACCTTGTGAATGAGGAGGGCATAATAGAAAAGGTCTTTACCCCGAAAGAGATAAAGACCAAGATTCATGCAGAGCAGATTCTGCAGTATGTTGCCGATAATAACAGTTAAAGGTGTTTTTTAGATACCTGCATAAACAGCCCTCGCCCTATTCCATACTCATAATCTTAGTTGGGCATGCCTTCGTGCATTTGCCGCACTTGATGCAGTCTGGGTGCAGGTAGCCTTCCTGCTGGCCTCGGCTGTCGTATGGAGTGAGTTGCATAGGACATACACGTGCGCAACTCTTGCATTTCATCTGGCAAGACTCGCTGACGTGGATGGCCTTGTATGCCGACGGCAGCGGTGCCTTGCGTGGTGCCACCCATGCTGACAGCGTGCCCATAGGGCAGAACGTGCACCATGTGCGCGGTGCGTAGATGAAGGCAAGCACCACCGCCACTATGCTGGTGGCAAGGATGATATTCCAGAACACACGGCCCATGGCTCCCCAGTCGCCCCAGGCAAAGTACATCTGAATGCCGAACATGGCGAAGATGAAGCATACCATGAATATGCGGAAGCCGAGTGTGCGGACGAAACGCGGTATAGGACGATGCGGTGAATAGCGTGACAGTACGCGGTCGAAGAAATTGCCGCGCGGACACACGTTGCCGCACCAGTAGCGTCCCTTCCATACGGATGTGAGCACCGGGCCAATCATGCAGATGATGGCGATGAGTCCCACAACGGGAAAGAACCAACCCAGTATGAGGTATGCGATGATAATCCAGAAGATAGGATAGCCTTTGACAGGGAAATGACGGTGGAATCTTTTTGTTGTTGACATAGTTTTCGCAAAATAATAAGTTATATGCAGTCAGAATACAAAAACGATGCCATAAGAAATCATGGTGACAGAGGTACCATGCTTACGGAAATGCAATGACCATATCATAGAATACAAGAAGGGCAGGCTGTTTCACAACATCCTGCCCTCACATTATCAAAAAGTGCAAAGATATAAAAGTCTTCTCTCGTCTCCGAGGATTTTTACATCTTTGTTATTAATCCAAGTTCTGAAGTTCTCAGGAAGTTGACGATGCCGTCAATCTCCACTGATGATGGTATCTGCTGCTCAATCTGTGCGCAGACGTTCATGATGTCGTCCTGACCGTGGAACACCAGGCGGTAGGCATTGGCGATGTGTGCCTTCACCTTGTCTGATATTCCGTGCTTGTCAATCACGAAGGAGTTGATGCCGCCGTATTTTATAGGATGTCCGCCCGCAACGATGTAAGGAGGGACATCCTTTGAGAAACGGCATCCTGACTGTATCATGGCGCAGTCGCCCACGCGTACGCCAGGGTTGGCTATGACGCCCGACGAGAATATCACGTGGTTGCCAATCTGCACGTCACCGGCAATCTTCGTGCCGTAGCCCAGCACACTCTCATTACCCATGTGTACGTCGTGCGATAGGTGTACGCCCTCCATGAGGAAGTTGCCGTTGCCGATGCGTGTCTCACCGTCATCGTATGTGGCACGGTTGATAACCACATTCTCGCGTATGATGTTGTTGTCACCGATAACGCACACTGTGGCACCGCCGCTGTAGTTGAAGTCCTGCGGTATGGCACTGATGACAGTGTTCTGGTGTATCTTGTTTCCCTTGCCCAGACGGGTGCCGTTCATGAGGTTCACGCCGGGATAGAGTATGCAATCGTCACCCACCACCACATCGTCTTCTATGTAAACGAACGGATATATGGTTACGTTCTGCCCAATCTTTGCATTAGGCGAGATAACTGCTTTGTCTGAAATGTTACTCATAATGCGTTGTTTAATTCTTCATTCTTCACTTTTCATTCTTCACTTTTCACTTCCTTCCTCCTCCAAGTGCAGAGTAGAGGTTGACCACTGCCTGCATCTTGTTGAAGTCGTCGGTTACTTGTGAAATCTTCGCATTGAGCAGTTGCGACTGTGCCTGCAACACCTCCAGGTATGAGCTGCTGCCCATCTGGAAGAGTTCCTTGGTGTAGTCAACGCTCTTTGTCAGTGTCTCCACCTGCTGACGGTCCACTTCGCCCTTTGCCTTTGCGCTGTTATACTCCACGAGGGCATTGCTGACCTCTGCTCCTGCACTGAGGATGGAGTGCTCCCATTCACGGTAGGCCACCTCGTATTCGAGTTGTGCAACCTTCAGTCCAGCCTTTATCCTGCCGTTCTGGAAGATAGGCTGCACAAGCTGACCAACGAAGTTTGCAAGCCACTGCCCAGGATTAACCACCTGGCCAATATTGTTTGTATAAGCACCAGTACCAGTAATGGTAAGCTGCGGATAGAACTTGCTGCGCGCTGTCTCAACAGCGTAGAAGCAGTTGGCCATGTTCATCTCTGCCGCATGAACGTCAGGACGTGCAGCAAGCAGGTTGACAGCCAAGCCAGTGCTGAACTTTTCCGGCATATTCTGGTCTGCCAGTTTGCCACGCTTGATAGACTGTGCGCTGCGACCAAGGAGGAGCGAGAGATTATTCTCAACGGCAAGCACCTGGCGCTGCATGTCTATCTTCTGCGACCTAACGCTGAGCAAGGAAGCCTCTGCGCTCACTACGGCAGTCTCGCGTGCACCGCGCAGTTCCTTCTGCAGTTTCATCATCTCGTAGGTATCGTTGGTCAGCGTGTCCATCTCATCAAGTATCTCAAGCTGGCGGTCGAGCATCAGCAGCGTATAGTATGCATTTGCAATGCCACAGATAACCTTTGAGCGTGTCAGTTGCTCATAGTCTTTCATCATCTCGAGTTGCATCTCTGTACCGCGCTTCTGTGAGAGGAGGTTGCCGAAGAGGTCAACGGTCCACGATGCAGAAACGGGCAATGTGTAGCTCTTAGACCAGTCGCTCTTATAGTCGCCCGAAAGCACCTTTGACAAGGTACCTTGTGGAGAGAATGCAACCGACGGAAGGAATGCCAGACGTGAGCAGGACAGTGCTGCCTCCATCTTCTGTATGTTGGCTGCAGCAGCAAAGATGTCGTCGCTATTGTCAAGTCCCTCCTGAATGAGAGCCTGCAACTGCGGGTCGGTGAACACCTCACGCCATGCCACGTCGCCGAAGCCTGTGCTGTCGGTGGTGTTGGCATACTGAGATGCGTTGCGCATAATATTTTCATCCATCACCTTCGTCTCCGGACGCTCATACTTCTGGTACAGTCCACAGGATGTCACGGTTGCCGCAAGCAGCAGTAGTGACAGAGCGAAGAGTGAAGAGTGAAGAGAGAAGAATCCCTTGCGGGTGTCTCTCTTGCACTTGTCTTTTTTTATAATGCTAATCATAATTTTCTATTCTCAATTCTCAATTTTCAACTTTCAGTTTACTTCACGTAGCCTGGTTCCTGCTGGTTTATCTCATGCGCGGAGATGGCGTACTGTTTCAGTTCAGAGTCAACCTTTGCATTGTCGTCATTGAACTCAATAGGCTTGATCTTCTCCTGCAGCCATTCGAAGATGATAAACAGGCATGGAACTATCATAACCTGACAGAACGTACCCACGAGCATACCGCCGATGGCAGCGGCACCAAGTGTGGTGTAACCATTCTCGCCTACCGATGGTGGCAGGAAAAGGTTCAGTCCTGGTATACCGGTGATGATAAGCGGGAACAGACCGATAATCATCGCCAGAGAGGTCATGAGGATAGGACGCAGACGGGCTGTAGCACCGAGTATGGCTGACCAAGAGATAGCCATACCGAGTCGGCGGCGCTCCAATGCGAACTGCACGATGAGGATGGCGTTCTTTGCCAACAGACCCACGAGCATGATGAGCGCAATCTGCATGTATATGTCATTGTTCTTGCTGAAGAGGTTGGTGAACAGGAATGCACCAGCCAAACCGAACGGTACAGACAAGATGACCGTCAGCGGCAGCAGGTATGACTCATACTGAGCTGAGAGAATCAGATAGACGAACACAAGACAGAGCACCAGCACGATAGCTGTAGAATTTGATGACTCAGCCTCATTTCGCGTGAGTCCTGAGAACTCATACGTATAACCTGTCGGCAGCACTTCCTTGCTGACCTCTTCCATAGCCTTGATACAGTCACCTGACGAGTATCCGCTGGCAGGAGAGGCGTTGACATTGATTGAGGTGAAGAGGTTGAAACGCTCTACCACCTGCGGGCCATATACTCTCTCGAGGTTCACGAACTCGCTGATTGGCGCCATTCCGTTTGGTGTGCGCACATATATGTTCTGCAGCGAAGCCTTGTCCTCACGCATCTTCGGGTCACCCTGCACATATACACGGTAGAGTTTACCGTAGCTGTTGAAGTTGCTTGAATACATACCGCCATAGTAGCCCTGCATGGTTGTGAGCACGGCAGATGGTGATATGCCAGCCTGCTTACACTTAGCCACGTCAACGTGTATCATATACTGCGGATATGAAGAGTTGAACGATGTCATGACGTTGGAGAATTCCGGACGTGCATTAAGTGCTGCAATGAATTTCTTCGTCACGTTGAAGAATTTGTCAAGCGAGCCGCCCGTGCGGTCCTGCATGGCAAACGTCATGCTGTTGGTTGCAGAGAAACCCATCACCATAGGTGGCTGGAAGGCCAATATCTGCGCGCCCTTGATTACGGCGGTCTGCTTGTATATCATACCCAGCACCATCATTGATGACTCTGAGCGGTTTCTGTCGTCAAAGTTTTTCAGCTTTACGATGAAGGTACCCTGGTTGGAACCCTGTCCGGCAATGAAGTTATAACCTGAGATGCGAAGTGCCACATCCACGGCAGGGTTGTTATCGAGCATACGCTGCACCTGGTCCATCACCTTCTCCGTCTTCTGCAATGAAGTAGCAGGAGGC
>JAEEHW010000088.1 GCA_016281055.1 Prevotella sp. | reverse complement strand
CCTTAAACGTCTTTCCTGCCTTAACAGCCTTGATAGCTTTAATCGTTGTAGAATTCAGTGCATCTTTTTTTGCAGCAGATTTTCTTTTTGCAGGAAGAAGTGTTACTCCTTCCAATGCACCAAGAACCTTCTTCAAACTTGGCAGTATTGACTGGTTTTCTATTTGCAATGTTATCGTATTCATTATATTTCAGTTTGTGAATGTAATTTTCGAGTACAAAGTATCGCACGAAGTAAACAACGAGTGTCTGCGAAGCAGGCTCGCGGTCGCTTAAAGCGATTTCCTGAGTGTCAATGTATCGTACGACAGGAAAAGCGAGTGTCTGCGAAGCAGGCTCGCAGTCGCTTAAAGCGATTTCCTGAGTGCAAAGTTAATAAATTATTATGAAACAACAAAAAAAATGAAGAATAAAAAAAATGAATAACAAATAATGAATAGTGAATAATACAAGTTACATTTAGACTTACCATCAAGCCAGTGTCACCATCGTATTATTCACTATTCATTATTCACTATTCACTTCCCCCTCCCTACTGGGGAGGGTCGGGGTGGGGCTTACTGTCCCAAGAACATATTCACTATCATGTTGGCATCGGCCATCGTGATTGAACCGTCACCGTTCACGTCGGCAATCGTCTTGTCGAAGTCCTCCGGTTTGTCGGTGGCGAGGAAATAGTTCACTACGGCATTGGCATCTGCCATTGTTATCGAACCGTCATGGTTCACGTCACCGAGTATAAAGCCATCTGGATATTTTATCGTTACCCACTGGTTTACGTATGGTTGGTACCTGTGGCGCTCGAAGTAGCAGAAACTGTTTTGCTCAAAGTATGCCTTGCCGCTTTCGCCTCTCATTTCCATACCCGCATCCGTTTCTAAGAAAGCAATGAGCTGGGCGCACTGCTCTGTACCATAGACGTGCAGTTCTGTCTTCGCACCGCTCACGCGTAGATGTGTGACGTATGATTCTGTCAACTGCCCACCTGCCGCAGGAACGGTCTTCATACCACCATATACTCCGTACATACCCTTAGCGAAGATTTTTGCACCGCCATTGATGGTGAGGTAGTAGCTGGTGGCGCCAATCATGCCGAGTGCCGTGCCTTTGGCATCGATGTTGAGCGTGCCGTTGCCGGTGATGGTGAGGTTACCTACGCTTGCCAGTCCATCCCACTGGGTTGAGGTAATAGTGTTCTCACCTTCAATCTTTATGGTCAGTCCATCAATTTTGTTCAGTATGCCATAACCACCATTATTGTTGTAGGACGTATTTGGTGCAGTGTTAGTGATGGTTGCATTTCGCAACGTCAAGGTGTTGGTAGTGGGGTCATACTTCACCGTTCCCTCCACACCAGGGATTACTGACAGATCGGAACAATTGCTTGTTCGTACCATCTGGTCTGCAAGGCATAGGAGATATGCCTCATCTTTTATCCCTGAGAATTTATATAGAAAATTCAGTGAGCCTCGCGGATTAGATATCCCAAAATATATATTATCGCATTTATTTCCATTTACTGTCACATTCATATCATCTATATTTTTCGCAAACGCTGACACCTGGGCACTTGGAGCGGGATATACAGAACCTCGCAAACGATACTCCTTGCCTATTTCAAAAACCGAACCAGAATTACATCGTGTCCATGCACCATCTTCAAACACTTCATAATATACATTATTTGAAGAATAACCAACATCATCTGATATTGCGCCCCAATACGCACCTGTTGGTATACTTTCATTCAATTTCGGTTCTGGCACATTAATACTTACGGAAGATACGACATTCTGATATGCCTCATATCTCAATGTGCGTATCTTATTGTCACTTGAACACGAATTCTCCGTTACATGACAATACTCATATTCGTTATTAATGCCGAACGCTTCTTCCTTTGTAACCTGCCCTATTCCATTCTGCAGCTTGAATTTCACTTCCGACACCCTACCAAGATATATCTTCTGACTATTGGTATAATTCCTATTACTTCCATTGGTATAATCATCCGTATAAAAAGCATAGCCCTTGCCTTTTACGCCCGATATATCTATAGACAAAGAGGCTTTGTCATCCACACACAAAGAGTCTGCATCAATGCCACACGAGGGATACTGGCCTTCAGTCTTCTCTATCAGCGTTTCTACTTTTATATCAACGTTTACATTGTTTTTTATCGTCACTGTCCCATACTTTGCATTAATGCCCATTCCATATAGCTTTCCATTGGGGGCAGACATCAACGACAGCGTGCCCGTACTTCCCTCACAACTGATATCTATGTCCGAATTCTGGGCACAAATACAAGTGGTTGCATAATCCAAGAGCACAGACTCTGAGTAGAGCTCAAGTGAGGCACCTTCGGCGAATATTATTTTCAAATGTCTTACGGAAGTCATTAATATGGCAGGGCGCTGACTGAATACATCTTGTTTTATCACACACTTTCCCTCTATACGAATTGTACATTCGTCAACCATTTCATTATTGGTTGTCATGTCATAAAATGCAGGACCATTATAATTATTCAGCACCAAAACACCTGTGTTCTTATTATAAGAACATGTTTCCCCTTGAGTTATACCACCTATACTTTTGGGATACTGCGCTGCCATACATAATAAACTTACGCACAACAATGCAAGCGAAAGTATTCTTCTTTTCATATTCATATTTTATTATTTATTGGTTACGTTAGTATTAATACGTATGAAAGAAAAGCGAGTGTCTGCAATGCAGGCTCATGGTCGCCTTGGCGAGTTTACGAGTACAATGCTATCGCATGAAATAAATAGTGCGTGTCAATCAAAGATTGGCGCACGTCTCTGATTTACAAATGCAAAGTTACAAAAACTTTTCTGAAGCAACAAAAATCTGACTGAAAAATTAAAATGCAAATCATCCTACTACAACGAATTAAGACGAACTGCACTGATTGTAACCCATAAGAATCAGTGCAATTCGCCTTAACTTTGTAGTTTCCCACAGATCCCACAGATACCACGGATTTTCGTTGATGAATTCGCAAAATTCGCCTAATTCGTAGTAGAGAGAAAAATTCGTGTAATCAGGGTAATCTGCAGTCGGGACTAATTAATCCATCTTACTCTTCGTCTAGAAGAATGCGCATCATCTCGATTGCCGACTTAGCCACTGGGGTGCCGGGGCCAAAGATGGCGGCCACTCCGGCCTTGTAAAGGAAGTCATAGTCCTGTGCTGGGATAACACCACCAGCTATTACCATAATGTCCTCACGACCGAGTTTCTTCAGTTCCTCGAACAACTGTGGAATGAGTGTCTTATGACCTGCGGCAAGTGATGATACACCTACTATGTGCACGTCATTCTCTACAGCCTCACGAGCTGCCTCCGCCGGAGTCTGGAACAATGGTCCCATATCCACGTCGTAGCCGCAGTCTGCATATCCCGTAGCTACAACCTTGGCACCACGGTCATGACCATCCTGTCCCATCTTGGCGATAAAGATACGCGGACGGCGTCCTTCTCGCTCAGCAAACTTCTGAGTCAGCTGACATGCCAACTCAAAGTCCTTATCGTTGTTTGTCTCTGATTTATACACTCCTGATATTGTTCTAATTACTGCTTTGTAACGACCTACAATCTTCTCGCAGGCATCTGAAATCTCACCCAACGTACAGCGCACCTTGGCACACTCTACCGCAGCCTCAAGCAGGTTGCCCTCGCCAGTCTCCACCACCTTGGTAAGAGCATCAAGCGTTTCCTTGACCTTCTGCTCGTCACGATTGGCCTTCAAGACTTTAAGTGCTTCCTCCTGCTGCTTACGCACGGTGGTATTGTCCACCTCAAGGATGTCAATAGGATCCTCATGGTCAAGGCGGTACTTGTTGGTACCAACGATAGTCTGCTGACCACAGTCGATGCGAGCCTGAGTACGAGCTGCAGCCTCCTCGATACGCATCTTAGGCACACCGGTCTCAATGGCCTTAGCCATGCCACCGAGCTCTTCGATTTCCTGAATGAGAGCCCATGCCTTATGCACCAACTGGTCGGTAAGATATTCTACATAGTAAGAGCCAGCCCACGGGTCTATCTCCTTGCAGACCTTCGTCTCGTTCTGTATGTATATCTGTGTGTTACGTGCTATACGTGCAGAGAAATCCGTTGGTAGTGCGATAGCCTCATCAAGAGAGTTGGTGTGCAGGGACTGTGTATGTCCGAGCACGGCACCCATAGCCTCGATACATGTGCGGCCTACATTATTGAATGGGTCCTGCTCTGTCAGTGACCAACCTGATGTCTGTGAGTGAGTACGAAGAGCCATTGACTTAGGATTCTTTGCCCCGAAGCTCTTCACTATCTTTGCCCACAACAGACGACCGGCACGCATCTTGGCTATCTCCATGAAGTGGTTCACACCGATGGCCCAGAAGAATGACAGACGAGGTGCGAAGGCATCTATGTCGATACCAGCGTTGACACCGGCACGAAGATACTCCAAACCATCAGCAAGGGTATATGCCAACTCAATGTCAGCCGTAGCACCAGCCTCCTGCATGTGATAGCCAGAGATGGAGATGCTATTGAACTTCGGCATCTTCTGTGACGTATATTCAAAGATGTCGGCGATGATACGCATTGAGAATGCAGGCGGATAGATATAGGTGTTGCGCACCATGAACTCCTTAAGGATGTCGTTCTGTATGGTACCCGCCATTTCTTCGAGTTTTGCACCCTGTTCAAGACCTGCCACGATGTAGAAAGCCATGATTGGCAGTACGGCACCGTTCATGGTCATGGAGACAGACATCTTGTTCAATGGTATTCCGTCAAAGAGTACCTTCATGTTCTCCACCGAGCAGATAGACACGCCAGCCTTACCCACGTCGCCCACTACGCGCAGGTTGTCAGGGTCGTAGCCACGGTGCGTAGGAAGGTCGAAGGCTACCGACAGACCTTTCTGTCCAGAAGCAAGGTTACGACGATAGAAGGCGTTTGACTCCTCTGCCGTGGAGAAACCAGCATACTGGCGAATGGTCCACGGACGGAACGGATACATCATGGAATACGGACCACGCAGATACGGCGGTATGCCTGCCACGAAGTCGAGGTGCTCCATGCCCTCAAGGTCTTCCTTGGTATATACAGGCTTTACCTGGATATGCTCAGGCGTTTTCCATACATATTGTATATTATTGTCTTTCTGCCAAGCAGAGCCGTCTTTTTTCTCTATTCCAGAGAATATGTCAACGTTACTGAAATCTATTCTGTTCATTTCCCTATCCTCCGTAATATTAATTAATTCCTAATTTAGCATTATACTCCTTCAGTGTTTCCAACTGGTTCACCTTCACATGAATGAAGTTTTCAATACCAGCCGCCTTGAGATCATCAGAACAAGCAGGTGCGCCAGCCACGACGAACATTGCCCTGCCGTCAAGATACTTGAATGCCGGGATGGCATATTCTGCATACTCGTCATCAGAAGAACAGAGAACCACAATGTCTGCTCCTGCTGCAAGAGCTGCATCAACACCTTCTTCCACAGAACCGAAACCGAGGTTATCCATAACCTTATAGCCTGCAGCAGCGAGGAAGTTGCAAGAGAACTGTGCACGAGCCTGACGCCATACGAGGTTACCGATAGTGAGCATAAACGCTACTGGCTGTTTCTTTGCCTTCTCCGTTGCAAGGCGAAGCTGTTCAAAGTCGGCAGCAAGACGGCTGACCTTGATGGTTTTGTATGCAGCCTCGTCATTATGACCGCATCCACAACACTTTTCCAATGGCTTCTTGCCTTCCGACGTCTCGGTGAAGTTTGGGAACTGGTTGGTGCCAAGTATAAACTCACGACGCTGTGCAGCAAGAGTGTGGCGCTTATCGTTGGTGGCGTTTATGTCATCCTGCACAGTGCCAGCCTTGACAGAAGCAAGGAAACCGCCCTCACTTTCCACCTTGAGGAATATCTTCCATGCCTCTGCAGCAAGCGATGTGGTCAGCTCCTCTATATAATAAGAGCCTGCGCCCGGGTCAACAATAGTGTTGAAATGACATTCCTCCTTCAACAACAACTGCTGGTTGCGGGCAATACGCTCAGAGAAATCACCCGGTTTCTCGTATGGAGCATCGAATGGAGTTACTACAATAGAGTGGACACCGCCGAGAGCAGCAGACATCGTTTCTGTCTGAGAACGCAAAAGGTTTACATGTGCATCAAACAATGTCATATTATATGTTGTAGTCACAGCATTGACACACATCTGACATGATTTGTCATCCTTAGGTTCATACTGCTTAACGATATTCGCCCACATCAGACGTGCAGCACGGAACTTGGCTATCTCCATGAAGTAATTCTCAGAAATACCCATGTTGAACTTTATCTTGCTTGCAGCAAGGTCAACATCCACACCTGCTTCTACCAGCTGATGCAGATATTCGTTTCCCCATGCAAGGGCATAGCCCAACTCCTGAACGATATACGCTCCGGCATTGTTAAGCGACACGGCATTAGCACTGATACAACGGAAATACGGATAATCCTTGAAGACATCCACCAAAGAAGATGCCAGTTTCAGCAACGGCTCCACCGCTTTACCCTTCATCACCATCTTCTCCATCGGATCCCAATCTATGGAACCGACAATCTTTTCTTTGTCATATCCTTTCTTCTCAAAGTACTTGACAAGAATCTGGGCAAGTTCAAGAGAATGACGTTTGCACGTATTGAAATTAACCTCTACGATATCGCAATAGATGCCGTCGAGAAGTTTCTCCACAAATTCCGCAGAGACCTTATCTCCCGGTATCTTGAAAGACAGAGAATCTATACCTTTATTAAGGATATCAAGAGCCTTGGCATTAGCTTCTGATGCATCGTCAGCATTAATCTCTTGACGAATATACCATGTATTGTCAAATTTCTTGTTACCCCTCACGAAAGGAAACTCCCCAGGCAAAGCATAAGGTGTGTTCAGTTTCTCCACATCTTCCTTGCGATAGAAAGGTTGTACGTTAAAACCTTCCGGTGTGCGCCAGACCAATCGTTTCTGAAAGTCTGCACCTTTTAAATCCACCTCGATCTTATCAAGCCATTCTTGCGTAGTAGGTGGCTGAAACTCCGAAAAGAGTTTCTTATCTGTTTCACTCATAAGTATTTTGTATTGTATTTTAAGTTATATTAGTTTTTCATAAAAGATTGATTAACTGCAAAAGTAATGTTTTTTTTGCAGTAAACGATATTTATATCATTTTTTTTGCATCATTTAACCTTTCGCTAAGAACTAATTTTTTCTTTTGCAAAACAGACTTTACAACAAAGACAAAAAAAGCAATACATACTTATTTTTGACTAATTAGATTTTGTCATTTTAAGATTTTTTTGTAACTTCGCACTCCGAAAATAAATTAATTTATCAAAATACACACTTTTTATGTATTTCACTTTGTTTATCACCGTTATCATTACGGCAGTATTCTTGGTAGTTGCGGCTTACATCACCGCAAAACTGCTGGGGCCACGCACGTACAATAAGGTGAAGGGTGAACCTTTTGAGTGTGGTATCCCGACACGCGGCACATCTTGGTTGCCTATGCATGTGGGATATTACCTCTTTGCGATCCTGTTCCTTATGTTCGACGTGGAAACAGTATTCCTCTACCCATGGGCGGTTGTTGTTAAAGACTTCGGCGCCATGGCATTGTTCAGCATCGGATTTTTCATGCTGGTATTGGTATTTGGCCTGGCTTATGCCTGGAGAAAGGGGGCTTTGGAATGGAAATAAGAAAGCCCAGCATTAAGAACATTCCATACGAGGAATGGAAAGACAACGAATCATTAGAGAAAATCATCAACGAACTGAATGAGGGCGGAGTAAATGTAGTGCTCGGCAACCTTGACGCCTTGATTAACTGGGGACGCAGCAACTCGCTGTGGTCGCTGACGTTCGCGACATCGTGTTGCGGTATTGAATTCATGGCGTGCGGTTGTGCACGATATGACTTCGCTCGTTTTGGTTTCGAGGTAACACGTAACTCACCACGTCAGGCTGACCTCATCATGTGTGCAGGCACAATTACACACAAGATGGCACCGGTACTGAAGCGTCTGTATGACGAAATGGCCGAACCAAAATACGTCATCGCCGTTGGCGGTTGCGCTATATCTGGCGGTCCATTCAAGAACAGCTACCACGTAGTGAAGGGCATTGACGAGTTCCTGCCTGTTGACGTATTCATCCCTGGTTGCCCTCCACGTCCGGAAGCAATTCTTTACGGTATGATGCAGTTGCAGCGCAAGGTGAAGGTGGAGAAATTCTTCGGCGGCGTGAACAAGAAGCAGAAGAATCCTGATCCACTCGTAATTAAGGATATTCCTAAGAAATTCATTGCAGAGATGAAGTCGGCAGCCGACACTTGCGTCAAAGCAGTGAAGAAGGAAATTAATGACACTTTTAAATAAGGAGGGTAATACGGAATGAAACTTAACAATATAGAATATTCTTTTGGTGAGTTTGCCACAGAGATGGCAAAGCTCCGCAACGAGAAGCATTTCGATTACCTCGTTACAATTATAGGCGAAGACTTCGGCGAAGGCGAGCTGGGCTGTATATATATAATGGAGAACACTGATACGCATGAGCGTATATCAGTGAAGACCATGGCAGAAAAGAAAGGCGACGACTATATAATCAACACCGTCACCAATCTCTGGAAAACAGCCGACCTGCTTGAGCGCGAGGTTTTTGATTTTTATGGTATCAAGTTCCTCGGTCATCCCGACATGCGCCGTCTGTTCCTGCGCAACGACTTCGAGGGGTATCCTTTCCGCAAGGATTTCCAGCCAAAAGAAGGCTATTCACTCGAAGACGATGTTGAGGTCAGCGAGACTTCACAGTACTCACTTGACTCAGAGGGCAACGTCATTGAGAAGAAGGTGCCTCTGTTCAAGGAGGATGACTTCGTTATCAACATCGGTCCTCAGCACCCATCAACACACGGTGTGCTGCGACTTGAGACAATCCTCGACGGTGAAACAGTGAAGAAGATTTATCCTCATCTTGGATACATTCACCGTGGTATAGAGAAAATGTTTGAGGAGATGACTTATCCTCAGACTCTGGCAATGACAGACCGTCTTAACTATCTCTCTGCCATGATGAATCGCCACGCTATTTGCGGTGTAATCGAAGAGGCTCTTGGCATAGAACTCAACGACCGCATCAAAACCATCCGCACTATCATGGATGAGCTTCAGCGTATTGACGGACACTTGCTGTTCCTCGGCTGTTATGCACAGGACTTGGGTGCTTTGACCGCATTCCTTTTCTGTATGCGCGACCGTGAGTATGTTCTCAATGCAATGGAGGAGACAACAGGTGGACGCCTCATTCAGAACTACTACCGCATTGGTGGTCTGCAGGCAGACATCGACGAGAACTTCCAGGAGAACGTGAAGAAGCTCTGCGCATACCTGAAGCCGAAACTCGATGAATACATGAATGTGTTTGGCGAGAACGTAATCACCCATCAGCGTCTTGAGGGCGTGGGCACATTCACCAAGGAACAGTGCATCGACTATGGTGTAAGCGGTTCCAACGGACGTGCCTCAAACTGGGCCAACGACATCCGCAAGAACTACCCATACGACATGTATGACAAGGTTGAATGGGAACAGATTGTTCTTGAGAATGGTGATGCACAGGATCGCTACTACATGCGTATCAAGGAGATTGAACAGTCAATCAAGATTATTGAACAGCTCATCGACAACATTCCTGAAGGTGAATACTACATCAAGCAGAAGCCCATCATTAAGTGTCCGGAAGGCCAGTGGTACTATGCTGTAGAAGGTACAAGCGGTGAGTTTGGTGTATATCTTGACTCGCGTGGTGATAAGTCGCCATTCCGCATGAAACTGCGTCCAATGGCCCTGTCATTGGTAGGTGCGCTCGACGAAATGCTGCGCGGCACCAAGGTGGCCGACCTTATCGCTGTCGGTGCAGGTCTTGACTACATCATTCCTGATATCGACCGTTAAGAATAAAGTTGTAAGGAATACAGAATAAAGCTTATTCTTTAATCCATAATCCTTAATCAATAAAACAAATGTTTGATTTTTCAATAGTAACAACATGGTTGCACGAGATGCTGCTGACTGGCTTCGGATTCTTCGAAATGCCTGAGTGGTTAGTGCTTACCATTGAGTGCGTGCTGGTGGGACTGCTCATCATCGTGGGATATGCCCTGCTTGCCATCGCACTGATATTCATGGAACGTAAGGTGTGCGCCTATTTCCAGTGCCGCCTCGGCCCTATGCGTGTTGGTCCCTGGGGATTGCTCCAGGTGTTTGCCGACGTGTTGAAGATGCTTATCAAGGAGATATTCTTCGTTGACAAGGCTGACAAACTGCTCTATGCACTCGCTCCTATACTCGTAATAATGGGTTCTATCGGAGCTTTTGCATTCCTGCCTTGGAACAAGGGCGCCGTTGTACTTGACTTCAATGTAGGTATATTCCTCTATACTGCATTGAGTGCTATCGGTGTAATCGGTGTGTTCCTTGCTGGTTGGTCTTCCAACAACAAGTACGGTGTTGTATCAGCCATGCGTGGTGCCGTGCAAATGATTTCTTACGAGATGTCGCTCGGTCTGTGTCTTATCACCGCTACAATACTTACAGGCACCATGCAGGTGTCAGGTATCGTCGAGGCTCAGCAAGGTCCTTTCGGATGGCTGATATTCCAGGGACACGTTCCTGCAATCATCGCCTTCCTCATCTTCCTCATTGCAGGAAATGCAGAAGCAAACCGTGGTCCTTTCGACCTTGCAGAGGCAGAGTCGGAGCTGACTGCCGGTTATCATACTGAGTACTCTGGTATGGGCTTCGGCTTCTATTACCTTGCAGAGTTCCTGAACCTCTTTATCGTTGCAGGTATGACAACACTCGTATTCCTTGGTGGCTGGTGTCCGGTGCATATCGGTGTTACCGGATTTGACGCTGTCATGGATTACATTCCAGGTATCGTATGGTTCCTTGGAAAGGCATTCGCTATGGTATGGCTGCTGATGTGGATTAAGTGGACATTCCCACGTCTGCGTATCGACCAGATACTGAACCTTGAGTGGAAATATCTCATGCCGCTGGCACTGCTCAATCTTGTGCTTATGACGGTATGTGTAGCATTCGACATAGTTGGCTCAATCTACTCTGGCATCGCAGTGGCTGCAGTTATCGCTGTAATATTTGCCGTCATTGCAGTACGCGCACTGAAATTCCGTGCGGCATTTGCTAAAGAACAGAAACTTGTAGGCGTTGACATCGCCGTTAAAAAAGATAAGTAAAAGAAATGGCTAAGAACAATTCATATTTCGGCGGTGTCATATCGGGCATAAAGACCTTATTGACGGGTATGGATATCACCATGGGTGAATACGTTACCCCGAAGATAACGGAGCAGTATCCCGAGAACCGCAAGACACAGCACATTGCCGAGCGTCACCGTGGCAGACTTGTCATGCCACACGACGAGAACGGCAAGAACAAGTGTACGGCATGCACGCTGTGTGAGAAGGCATGTCCTAATGGCAGTATCAAAATCCTGTCGCAGATGGTAACCACTGCTGATGGCAAGAAGAAGAAACTGCTCACCGATTATCAGTATAATCTCGGCGACTGCATGTTCTGTCAGTTGTGTGTCAATGCGTGCAACTTCGGTGCCATCGAGTTCGTCAAGGACTTTGAGAATGCAACATTCAGCCGCGAGGCACTTGAACTGCATCTTAATGTTCCACCTACGGAAGAAGAAATGAAGCAGTACGAGGAGAATGCGAAAGTTGCCGCTGCCAAGGCTGCAGAAGCTGCCAAGGCCGCAGAAAAGGCGGATGACGCAAATGTTAAACCAAATAAAGAGGAGGCATAATAATCATGGCAAATATTATAATGTTCGCTATATTGGCAGCAGTGATAATCTGCTCAGCCATCTTCTCTGTGATGACAAAGAGCATCATGCGTGCTGTCACAGCGCTGCTGTTCGTGCTTTTTGCCATAGCAGGTTTGTATTTCCTGCTTGACTACACATTCCTCGGCACTGCTCAGTTGAGCATCTACGCTGGCGGCATGACGATGATTTACATCTTCGCCATACAGCTCATTTCTAAGCGTCGCCTGCAGGGTCTTAAGGAGAAAATCGACTTCAAGCGCATGACAGTGGCAGCGTTAGTAGCCCTGGTGGGTTTCGTAACTGTTGTTGTTGCACAGCTGAAGTCTGAGTTCTTTGAGAAATTCTGCTCTGTTGATGACGTAGAGGTTCCTATGGAAAAGATTGGCAACACGCTTATGGGTGCAGAAAAGTACCAGTATGTGCTGCCGTTTGAGTTCATATCACTGTTCCTCCTTGCATGTATCATTGGAGGACTCGTTGTTTCACGTAATCAAAAGGAGGACAAATAAGTTATGGTACCAGTACAATGTTTCTTCGTGCTCAGCGCGATACTGTTCTTCATCGGCGTATTCGGTTTCGTAACCCGTCGCAACATGATTGCCATGCTTGTCAGCATTGAGTTGGTGCTCAATGCCGTTGACATCAACTTTGCAGCATTCAACCGTCTGCTTTATCCAGAAGCAATGGAGGGTATGTTCTTCACACTTTTCTCCATCGGCATAAGTGCTGCTGAGAGTGCTGTTGCAATAGCAATCATCATCAATGCTTTCCGTCACTTCAACAGTGATTCCGTGTCAAGCATACAGAATATGAAACTATAAAATAATCAGTCACATTAACCAAATAAAAAAGAAAACAAATGGAATTCGGATATACAATTGGTATACTTCTTCTGCCTCTGCTTTCATTTCTGGTAATCGGCCTGACTGATTATTTCAGAGGAAAGAAAGGCTGGTCGCACAAGGCTGCCGGACTTATCGGCACCTGCTCACTGGGTGCAGTGACAGTGCTGAGCTACATTACTGCCTTCCAGTATTTCTCTATGGACAGACTGGCAGACGGCACGTTTGCCACAGTAGTGCCTTACAACACCACATGGCTGCCGCTCGGTTCATTGCATTTTGACCTCGGCATCTTGCTCGACCCTATCGCAGTAATGATGCTCATCGTCATCTCTACGGTGTCACTCATGGTGCACATCTATTCTTTCGGATATATGCACGGTGAAAAAGGTTTCCAGCGCTACTACGCTTTCCTGTCACTGTTCACATTCTCAATGCTTGGTCTCGTGGTAGCCACCAACATTTTCCAGATGTATATGTTCTGGGAACTTGTGGGTGTCAGCTCATACCTGCTCATCGGCTTCTACTATCCGTTGCAGGCAGCTGTCCACGCTTCTAAGAAGGCATTCATAGTAACACGTTTTGCCGATATGTTCTTCCTTGTCGGCATACTTATCTTCGGTTACTACACAGGCTCATTCAACTTCTCTTTCGCAGGAGAGATTACAGGAGCTGCAGCCGACACATTTACATTCTGCAGTGCAGACAAGGCATGGGCTGCCGGCGGTCTGATTCTGCCAACAGCACTTGTACTGATGTTCATCGGTGGTGCTGGTAAGTCAGCTATGTTCCCACTGCACATCTGGCTGCCTGATGCCATGGAAGGCCCGACACCTGTATCAGCACTTATCCATGCTGCTACAATGGTTGTTGCCGGTGTGTTCCAGATAGCACGTATGTTCCCTCTGTGGATAGAATATGCACCACAGCACATGTCTATTATTGTTGTGATTGGTGCGTTCACAGCCTTCTATGCAGCAGCTGTGGCTTGCGCACAGAGCGACATCAAGCGCGTACTTGCATTCTCAACCATCTCACAGATTGCATTCATGATGGTTGCCCTCGGTGTATGTCTGCCAGGACATGGTGAGCATGGCATTATTGACAACCACGGTTCACTGGGTTACATGGCTTCAATGTTCCACCTCTTCACTCACGCTATGTTCAAGGCGTGTCTGTTCCTTGGTGCTGGTTGTATCATACATGCTGTTCACTCTAACGAGATGTCAACGATGGGTGGTCTGCGCAAGTACATGCCTATAACCCACGCAACATTCCTTATCTCGTGTCTTGCCATCGCAGGTATTCCGTTCTTCTCTGGTTTCAGTTCTAAGGACGAGATTATCTCTGCATGCTTCGCTTATTCACCAATCTGCGGATGGTGGATGACAGCAGTGGCTGCCATGACGGCATTCTACATGTTCCGTCTGTACTACGGCATCTTCTGGGGCACAGAGAACAAGGAACTGCACGCTCACCACACACCGCACGAGGCTCCTTGGACAATGACATTCCCACTCATATTCCTCAGCGTTATAACAATCGGTGTAGGTGTCTTCACCACACTCGGAGGATTCCTCAATTGGGACTGGGCATCGTTCGGTTCACTCGTAACGGCAAGCGGCACACAATATACGGTACATTTCGACCCAGTTATTGCCGCAACATCAACAGTTATTGCAATCTGCTCGATAGCACTCGCTACCTATATATATAAAGGTGAGACACAGCCTATCGCAGACAAGATGTACTCTCTTGCACCACGTCTTCACCGCTGGGCATACAAGCGTTTCTACATGGACGAGGTTTATATGTTTGTGACACACAAGATTCTCTTCCGCTTCGTTTCATATCCCGTAGCATGGATCGACGAGCACATCATCAACGGCTTCATCGACTTCACCGCATGGGGAGCCAACGCTGGCGGCGAGAGCATACGCACCACACAGAACGGCGATGTACGCAGTTATGCTACATGGTTCATCTGCGGTGCCGTGGCATTGACATTGCTCTTGATTTGTCTTTAAAATAACATAGTAAACAGAAATTAAAGAATAAAAGATGAGTATATTAACATTATTCGTAATAATACCTGTACTGATGCTTGCTGGTCTTTGGGCTGCACGCAACATCAATCAGGTGCGTGGTGTGATGGTGGCTGGTGCTACTTGTCTTGTGGCTCTCAGCACATGGCTTACCATTGACTTTATGACACAGCGTGCAGCAGGCAACAGTGCAGAGATGCTCTACACATACTCGCACGTATGGTTCGCACCACTCAACATAGCATACGCAGTGGGCGTTGACGGCATCAGCGTGGTCATGCTGCTGCTTTCAAGCATCATCGTATTCACAGGCACATTCGCATCATGGAAGTTGCAGCCATTGACAAAGGAGTTCTTCATGTGGTTCACACTGCTGTCAACGGGTGTATATGGTTTCTTCATCTCTATCGACATGTTCACCATGTTCATGTTCTATGAGGTTGCGCTCATCCCTATGTATTTGCTCATTGGTTACTGGGGTTCAGGCAAAAAGGAGTATGCTGCCATGAAACTGACACTGATGTTGATGGGTGGTTCTGCACTGATTATCATCGGTCTCGTGGGCATCTATTTCTTCAGCGGTGCTTCCACCATGAACATCCTTGACATTGCACACCATACCAATGGTGCACAGTTCATTCCTGTAGCAATACAGAAGGCGCTGTTCCCATTCGTGTTCATCGGTTTCGGCGTGCTCGGTGCGCTGTTCCCATTCCACACATGGTCTCCAATCGGTCATGGTTGTGCGCCAACGTCAGTGTCTATGCTTCACGCAGGTGTGCTGATGAAACTCGGTGGTTACGGCTGCTTCCGCATTGCCATGTTCCTCCTTCCAGAGGCTACCAACGAGCTGGCATGGATATTCCTTATCCTGACAACCTGCTCTGTAGTATATGGTGCATTCTCTGCCTGCGTACAGACAGACTTGAAGTTCATCAACGCATATTCTTCAGTGTCACACTGCGGACTGGTGCTCTTCGCACTGCTCATGATGACTAAGGTGTCATGCACCGGTGCCATACTGCAGATGCTCTCTCACGGTCTGATGACAGCACTCTTCTTCGCACTCATCGGTATGATTTACGGACGCACACACACTCGTGACATCCGTGAACTCGGTGGATTGATGAAGATTATGCCGTTCCTCTCTGTAGGCTATGTCATTGCAGGCCTTGCAAACCTCGGTCTGCCAGGCTTCTCTGGTTTCATTGCAGAGATGACGATATTCGTAGGTTCTTTCGAGAATGCAGATACATTCCATCGTTGCTGTACGATTATCGCTTGTACGTCAATTGTAGTGACTGCGGTTTATATCCTTCGTACAGTCGGTTTCATCCTCTTCGGAAAGGTTACCAACCCACACTACGAGGAACTCACCGATGCAACATGGGACGAGAAATTCGCTGTATGCTGTCTGATAGCTTGCGTGGCAGGTCTTGGTTCTTTCCCAATATGGGCAAGCCATATCATCGAAAACGGAGTAGCGCCTATTCTTCAGAATCTTGCAACACTCTAAACTAATTATAGAATAAAGATTATATATTACAGATATGAATTACGGTCAATTTCTATATATGATACCCGAGGCCATGTTGGTTGCAATATTGGTCATAGTATTCATAGCCGATTTCGCCACCAGCAAACAGGAGAACCGCAAATGGTTCAATCCTATGGTGTGCTTCCTTCTGTTGGCACAGCTGATAGTCAGCTTCACCTCATGGGGTGGCAAGGAAGGCGCAACACTCTTCGGCGGTATGTATCATGCCACACCAGCTGCCAACATGATGAAGTCTATTCTGACCTTCGGCACACTCATCTGTGTAATGCAGGCACGCAACTGGCTTGCCAAGACTGAGGCTCGTTTGGTTGAGGGTGAGTTCTACATGCTCACAGTGTCAACACTGCTAGGTATGTTCATGATGATGTCTGCCGGTGACTTCCTTATGTTCTTCCTCGGACTTGAAATGGCATCAGTGCCAATGGGCTGCATGGTAGCCCTCGACAAGTGGCGCAACGATTCTGCAGAGGCAGCAGCAAAGTTCATCCTTACTGCTACTTTCTCATCAGGTGTAATGCTCTACGGCATCTCATTCCTGTACGGTGCAACTGGCACACTTTACTTTGAGGACTTCGCCAAGGCTATCGACAACACACCTATGATAATCATGGGTATGGTATTCTTCGTTGCTGGTCTCGGCTTCAAGATTTCACTCGTTCCGTTCCACTTCTGGACAGCCGACACTTATCAGGGTGCTCCTACCACTGTGACGGGTTATCTGAGTGTCATCTCTAAAGGCGCTGCAGCATTCACACTCGTTGCAATACTCTACAAGGTATTCATTGCCATCATGCCTTACTGGACATTGATGATGATGATACTCGTCGTATTGTCTATTACGATAGCAAACCTCATGGCAATCCGCCAGTCAGAGTTGAAGCGCTTCATGGCCTTCTCCTCTATCTCACAGGCAGGCTACATCATGCTGGTTGCCATCGGCGGCAACTATGTGATGTCAATGACAGCACTGATGTACTATGTCCTCATATACATCGTAGCAAACATGGCAGTGTTCGCAATCATAGCATCAGTAGAGAACGCCAACGGCGGACGCACTGACATGGAGGCATACAATGGCATGTATCAGAAGAACCCGAAGATGGCGTTCCTTATGACGCTGGCACTCTTCTCGCTCGGCGGCATACCACCATTCGCAGGAATGTTCTCAAAGTTCTTTGTGTTCCTTGCTGCCGTTGACGGCCGTTTCACTTTCTGGCCATACTGCATCGTATTCATCGCCTTGGTAAACACTGTAGTGTCACTCTACTACTATCTGCTTATCGTCAAGGCCATGTATATCAACAACGATGGTGAAGCTTTGCCGACATTCAAGATGGACTGCAACACAAAGCTGACGCTTGTTGTCTGCACTGCCGGCATACTTCTCTTCGGCGTAGTAAGCTGCATATACGAGATGCTGCACGCCGCTGTTGCTGCATAACATAAGAAAAACAAGATATAAAGAGGAAATGGGAAAATGTCATGTTTTCCCATTTCCTCTTTTTTGTTGAAGCCAGACGACACACAGCCTATGAATACATAAGTAAACAAAAAGTCCGCCCGACCACACCAGCGACCGAAGTCGGAAATGATAAGTCGGAGCGGACCACCCACCTTAAAATAAACTCCTTTCAAAAAGTTTTCTTTATCTCTGCGAGTTTGCGAGTGCAAAATTACTGCTTTATCCGCACTCTGCAAAGGATTTGACGAAAAAACTGTGTGCGCACACAGTTTTCTTGACAAGTGTCAAAACTTGTTAATTGACGCTTATCAAAATTGCATATATAAAAAAATATAATTACCTTTGCAAGACAATAATAAAGCAGAAATGATATGAAACAAATTATCACAAGTGTATTGCTCGCATTAGTTGCCATGACTGCTGCCGCAAACGACGGGACATACTTCACTGACGGTAATCAACTGATACCTCTGCAAGAGACCCAGATTAGTGTAAAGAAAGAGGTTCTCACTATTTCGCTGCGCGACAATGGATATGCCGATGTGGATGTTTATTATGAGTTCTACAACCCTGAAAGCACGACAAAGTCTGTCAAGATGGGTTTCGAGGCCGACCCTCCATATAACGACGCATACGAGTTTTATCCAAGCGGTGTGCATCCATACATCAAAAACTTCACCGTAGAGATGAACGGCAAGAAGATAGACCACGACAATGCTGTGGCAATAAGTTCTGAGGACAAAGTTCCTCAGATAATCAACGTATCAGACTGGAAGTTTGACGACGATGATATGGGAATGACCCTGACAAACAAACAGACTGGAGAACAAAAGGGTTTCTCATACGTTTACTATTTCTATGCAGACTTCAAACCTGGCAAAAACATCGTTCACCACACATACTCATACTGTCTGTCAGTAATAGTCGGAACAACCTGGGACTTAAGTTACAAGCTCTCTCCTGCTGCACGTTGGGCCAACAAACGCATCGACGACTTCACTCTGGTAATAAAAGCCGAGAATACAGCCAAACATTTCTTGATAGACAAAAAAGTCTTTGGAGCAGATAACCGCTTTGTCAAGAAAAGCGGCAACATGAAAATACGTACCCTTCCAGACGGATCTGGGCGATGGGAGATAGCATTGCGTAATGGTGAAGCTCAGATTCACCTCTACAACTTCACGCCAAACCCGGAAGAAGAACTCAATATCTTCTCTGCAGACACATACTATTCATACGGAGCCGACAAATACCAGTATGGCGCATTTTATGACCGTTCAAGTCCTTCATTCGTTTATATGGCAGAAACGATGGAACCGACCAACATCGCACCAGCAGACAAGGCTTTCCGCCAGCGTATATGCCACAACCTTCCTTTCGCACATCGTGGACATATATTCAAGGATGCCCGACTGAAAAAATTCTTTGAAAGCCAGTTCTGGTATATGCCTGATCCTTCCTATAAAGATGACACAAGTGATTTCACAAAAACAGACAAGGAGGTAATGAATCACAAGATTGGCCACTTGAGCGAAGAATAAACATTATGGGGATAAGAATCATCCCACAATTCAAATCACATACAAAACACACAATTTATAATCTGAAAGAAAAGAAAATGACAAACAACTTTTACGCCGTAGCATACAAACTTTATACTATAAAGAACGGTGAACGCACACTCAGCGAAGACGTAACAGCTCAAGAACCATTCACATTCATCACAGGTTTCGGAACGACGATACCGGAGTTCGCATTACATATAGAGAAATTAGGCAAAGGCGATTCTTTCGATTTCACCATACCACAGGCAAACGCCTTTGGTGAATACATTAAAGAGCGCATCGTAACACTTGACAAACAAATCTTCAACATTGACGGAAAGTTTGCAGAACAGATGATATACGAAGGTGCCATCATTCCTCTGCAAAATGCTGACGGCAACAATTTCATGGGCCGCGTATTAGAAATCAGCACCGACAAGGTCATCGTTGACCTCAACCACCCTTTGGCTGGCTGCGACCTGCAGTTCCAAGGTGAAGTGCTTGAGTGCCACGAGGCCACCAACGAGGAAATACAGCAGATGATCAACAGTCTCTCCGGCGGTGGATGCGGTGGATGCAAGGGTGGCGGTTGCCACGGTGGATGCCACAATGAAGGCGAAGGCAACTGCGAAAACGGTTGTGAAGGCGGATGTGAAGGCGGATGCGGCAGTTGTCATTAAAAACAGCAGTATCGTAACAGAAAAAGAAAACGATGAACACTTTCGGAAGAATATATAGAATAACATCATTCGGAGAAAGCCACGGTGAGGCCATCGGTGGAGTAATTGACGGCATGCCTTCCGGTGTGAAGGTGGATATGGATTTCATACAGTCCGAACTTAACCGCCGCCGACCAGGACAGAGCGACATCACCACAGGCCGCAACGAAGCAGACAAGATAGAGATACTTTCCGGTGTATTTGAAGGCAAGACCACAGGCTGCCCCATAGGTTTCATAGTGCGCAATACCAACCAGCACTCACATGACTATGAGAATATGCGATGCGTATATCGCCCTTCACACGCTGATTATACCTATCAACAAAAATACGGCATACGCGACCACCGCGGCGGCGGACGCTCATCGGCACGCATCACCATCAGTCGCTGCGTGGCAGGAGCCTTCGCAAAACTGGTGCTGAGACAACTCGGCATCGATATTTACGCGTACACTTCACAGGTGGGCGACATAGCTCTTGACACAGACTACAAGAAATATGACCCGTCACTGATAGAGACAAATGCTGTGCGTTGCCCGGACAAAGAGAAAGCAGAAGCGATGGAAAACCTCATAAGGGAGGTGAAAGCCGACGGCGACACCATTGGCGGTACCGTGACCTGCGTCATCAAGGGATGTCCCGTAGGACTCGGCGAACCGGAATTCGGCAAACTACACCAGATGCTCGGCAGTGCCATGCTGTCTATCAATGCGGCAAAAGGATTCGAGTATGGTATGGGATTCCAGGGACTGAGCATGAGAGGTAGCGAACAAAACGATTTGTTTGCCTCACCTACGAGTTTCAAGACGAACAACAGCGGAGGCATACAGGGCGGCATCTCCAACGGTGAAGACATATATTTCCGCGTAGCTTTCAAGCCTGTTGCCACCCAACTGCGTGAGCAGCCCACCATCGACCTCGAGGGCAACCCCACAATACTGAAGGCGAAAGGACGCCACGACCCCTGCGTATTGCCAAGAGCCGTACCCATTGTGGAAGCCATGGCGGCAATCACCATCTTAGACAATTACCTTATTCACAATGCACAAGGCACAATGCATAACGCATAATTTTCAATTCATAATCTGCAATTAATAAGATGAAGCAAAACTTAGCTATATTCGTAAGCGGCAGCGGAACAAACTGCGAGAACATCATACGCTATTTCAAAGACAACAAAGACGTAAACATAAACATCGTCATCAGCAACCGCTCCGATGCTTACGCCCTTACGCGAGCAGAAAACCTCGGTGTAAAAAACATGGTGATTACACGCCAGCAGTTCAATGACGAACCTCAGTACGTACTGGACCAGCTGAAGGGCTGCGACTATATCATCCTTGCAGGGTTCCTGCTGAAGGTTCCTGATTACCTGATAGAAGCCTTCCCCAACAAAATCATCAACCTCCACCCTGCCCTGCTGCCAAAATACGGTGGCAAAGGCATGTACGGACACCATGTGCATGAGGCTGTGAAAGCCGCCGGAGAGACAGAAACCGGCATCACCATACACTATGTGAACAATGTGATTGACGGCGGACAGATAATAGAGCAGTTCAAGACCACACTGACTCCTGATGATACCATCGAAGACATCGAACAGAAAATTCATGTACTGGAACAGGCCAATTTCCCACAAGTTATTGAAAGGGTGTTGAACAAGAACTGATTAAACGCTCCTGCACACTTTACGTCAAAAAGAATGTAATAAAACTATTAAAGTTCCAAAAGTTTTCTATACACTATTTTTAATTGAATCAAAAGTATTTAAGTTTAGTCAGGAGTAAAAGTTTAAAAAAGAAAAACATGAAAAGATTATTTATAACTTTATGTCTTGCACTCATCTGTGCAATGACATTCGCACAAAACGCCGACTACAAAAAGGCTGTAGCAAAGTTCAAGAATGTAGCATCACTTACCGCCACCGCCACGCGCACCGTTCATAAGGCTGCTGTGGCCAAGGACAAGGTAACAACGGGCACATTGTATGTAAAGAACAAAGGAGCAAAGGTGCTCATCGCCAATGGCAAAGACGCCCTGCTGATGAACGGCACTGCCTTTACCATGAAGAAAGGACCACTGAAGGCAAAAACCGACAGCAAGAAAGATGCTCAATACAAGACCTTCCACGATGTGCTGGAGAGCATCTTCAACGGTGGGGCTACAGACATCAGCCGTCATTCTGACATTAAAATAGCAAAGAACGGACAGAACATCGTGCTGACTATCACTCCCGCACCCACAAAGAAAAAGCAGATGTTCACTTCTTTCATCGTAACCATCGATGGCAAGGCACAGGAACTGCGTTCCATACGCATGATGCAGAAGGGCGGTTCATACACCGACTATGCCTTCAGCGGATACAACTTAGGCGCAACAGTTAACGATTCCGTATTCAAATAATGGAACTAGAAGACATCACCCGGGTGCAGGTCAAATTCTCTGAGATAGACTCTATGCGCCGCGTATGGCACGGCACCTACGTGAAATACTTTGAAGACGGTCGCGAGTCGTTCGGCAGGCACTACCCCGGCATCGACTACAAAATGATGCAGGACACAGGCATCTATGCTCCCATCTACGACATTCAGGTGCGATGCCTCGCTCCACTGGAAATGAACGACGTGGCGGTGATACACACATTCTACGTGCAAAAGCGCGGTGCGCGTCTCGACTATCGCTACGAGATATATCGTGAGCGCGACAACGTATTGTGCTGCAAGGGCTCCACCACACAGTTGTTTATAGACCAAACTGGTGAGCAGATGTATGAACTGCCATTCTTCTACGAAGACTGGAAGAAGAAATATCTGAGACACTAAGTATACGAAGGTCTCTGTTTCCCCCTCCAATGAGAGAAAAGAGAAATAGAGCAGTCATATAAAAACACAGATTCCACAAATTTACTTGGATTCTCTTATGAGCGAGAAATCAGAGTATTCTGTGGAATCTGTGTTTTATTTTATTTTTGAAATCAGAATTACTTGTGCACGTCAATGACTATCTTCTGATGGTTCGGGTCATTGGTAATCATAAGGATACGCGGGCGTGTGCGAACCTTCTTCAGTTCCTTGCCGATGGCTGTTACTTTCAGTTTCGTTGTCTCACCTGGGTCAAGGCGCTGCTGTCCCAGCTGCACCTGCAGGCCTGTGGTAAAGAGCTGCAGCTTGCTTATTTCAAGCGTTGACTTACCCTCGTTGCTTATCGTTATCTCGTCATGAGCCTTCGACTTCGTCTGCAGTTCGGTCATATTGAGTGACTTTGCCGACATCACGAGTTTCGGGGCATAGGCACGCTTCAGATCATCTTTGCCCATTACCGGCGGCAACAATATTGTTGATACAGTTATTTCCTTGTCCTGGTTCACCTTGTCACTGCCGTTCTTTGCCAGATATATCGTTGACTGTGTCAGTCCGTAGTCACGCAGGTCGCGAGAGTTGAGTGTCACATACATCGTTCCCTTCTGCTTCGGTCCCAGTATCTTAGGCTGCATCTCTGCAGTCAGGTATGACGGCAGTCGTAGCATCACCGGCTCCACATTCTGGCCCGTAGGATTCATGACGTGTATCTCCTTCACCATCTTCACACCCTTGTGCACATCGTCAAAGTCTATCGCCTCTGCATCGGTTAGCAGCACTCCCAGTTTGAAAGGGTAGTTGCCGGTGTAGTTCTCTATCTTTGCCACCACCTGACCGCGCACCTCAAACTCCGCCGGTTTCTCCGACTGTTTGTCATACACGCGCACTATGCGGTCAAAGTGGCCCAGTTGCTTACAGTCGAAGGTAAGGGTCACCTGTGCATCCTGACCTGGGTTCACCTCGCCAGCAGGGTATGTGGCTTTTGAACAACCACAACCTGTGTCTATGTATTTTATCTCTGCCGGGTGCGTAGACGTGTTGCGCAGCATCACCGTGATGGTGGCAGGGGTGCGAAACATCATCTGACCGCACTCAAATTCCTTGGCCTGTGCCGTGAAACTCTGTGCATTGGCAGTGAGCAACGATGTGCTTAATAAAAGTGATGACAATATGTGTATTGATCTCATGTTGCTTTGTTTTTATCTTGTTTTATAGTCTTGGTTTTACTTCCAACTGCAAAATTAATAAAAAAAAAGCATATTTCGGCCATTAAACTGAAAAAAATTTCCTCACGCTTCCTCTTAAAAAGGCCTGCCCCCCATGCCGCCGCTGGTGCTGCCTGTCACCAAACTGCTCTGGGTATAGCTCCATGAGGCTGAGCCACCGCTGACGGCCAATTCATCAAACACGATGCCCTGGAATGACTTTCCATCTATGGTTGCACCCGTCATGAAACTATATGTATTACCAGTGATGATGCCGGGAGCCGACAGCAACACCTTGTATGAACCGTTGTAGCGCCCTGGTACCTTGAAGGCTGCCACGGCAGTGCCGTCCGACTTCTGCAGTGCTACTACGGAACCGCCGCTGAGCGATATGTTCGATAGCACAGATGCCTGCTTGCATGCGCTCGATGTCGGCGTACTGCTGTCACCGCCTATGCCTACGAGTATTCCGCCGTTTATCGCGAACGTATTCTGGTCGCAGTCGAAACCGTCTTCCGGTGTCGTCGTTCCGCAGGCAAGCACCACGCCGCCGTTGATGGTCAGCGTTCCGTTGGAGTCTATGCCGTCGTTGTTCGTGCCGTTGCCATATACATAGCCGCCGTTGATGGTGATGTTGGTCTTTGCATTGATGGCATCGTCATAGCAGTAGCTCTCAACGATACCACCGTTGATTGCGATTTTGTTCTTGCTCTCTATGCCCTCAGAGCCTTCGCCGCCTGTGCTGCGCACGGTGAGTTGTCCGCCGTTGATGGTGATAAGTCCTGACGTATCGCTCTTCTTGCCCACATGCAGTCCTTTTGGCTCTGCATCACTGCCGCTTGACGAAGTATTACCGCCCGGACGCATATTTGACTGAGAACTGCCCACGCTCGAACCTGTGGTGATTATCTTCACCGTACCACCATTCTGGGTATATAGCAGTCCTGCACGTATGCCCTTGCCACCGTTGCCTGTGGACTTGCAATACAGTTCGCCGCCGCTGACTACTATGGCGCTGTCACACTTCACGCCCGCCGGTTGACTGTAGTCCTGCTCCTCGCTGTCATATACAGCAACGCCGTTGTTGATTATGGTGGTGCGGCCACCTGTGATGCTGACGAGCGAGTCGCATGTCAGTCCCTTTGGCGCATTGCCCGAACAGGTGATGTTGTGCACGCCGCCCGCTATGTATATGCCTTCGTTGGCCTTTATGCCGTCATACCCCGATGCCGGTGTTATCATGGTGTTCGTACCGGCGTGAAGGTATATGTAGTCGTCACTCACAAGACCGTTCTTGCCCTTGCCGTTTATTACGAGTGAACCGCTACCGCTCACGAGTAGCTTGCCTTCTGAGAAGATTACACCCTTCTCGTCCTCACTGTCTGGTGTGGAGTATGTCGTGCCGTCGCTCAGGGTGTTTACTGTACCGTCAATCACACGCAGGTAACAGCGTTTGTCGCCGTCCGCTCCTTTCTGTATGTTGATGGCCGCACCGCTCTTGTTGGCAAGTGTCACTCCGTTGAGGTCGATGATAAACTTCTTGTCGCTGTATATCTTGAAGCATCCGTCTGTGGCGGAGCCTTGCAGCACATACCTTATTTTCTTGTAGGCATTTACCGTCACGTGTGCGCCGTCTGCCGATACTGTCAGGTCTGAGGCATCTGGCGTAACCACATTTCCTTTTTTGTTGGTGTATATCCATGTTGCCGTCGTACCGTCGTATGTCACCGTGAGCGTCTTTATGCCGTCGCTTTCCGCAGCAAGCATCTCCTCCACGAAGTCTTCGTTGCTTGCGTCTGTCACTTCTGTCTCATTGGCAAGTGCTGCAGTGTTCAGGGCAATGTCAAACGTTGCTATGTCTGCTGTGCCAATTTCTGCTGCCGCCAGGCTGCCGCCTGATACTGAGCCGCTGTTTGTGTTGTTTGTTTCTGCACCAATGAAACTGGTGAAATCGTCATTGCTGCATGCTGTCAGCATCAGCATGGCTGAAACCGATAATTGAATCTTTAAGAATATTTTCCGCATAATTTCTTGTTTTTTATAGTGTTTCGTCATAAATATAATTTCCTCAAACTGACGTTAAATATTTATGGAATTAATATTATTCTCTGCGAGGCACCATAAATGACCATAAATGACATAAATTCTTGCGCTCCACAGGTGCTCAGGCACTTCGCGGAGTCTTTCATAAATTTAATTTATGGAGCAATTAATGACAATTCATGGAAATTAATGGTACGCCGTAGGCAAGGATAAATTTCCGACAATTATGTAACCTAAAACTTTATGTTCCAGCTTGCGCCAACGACATGCTGGTCTATGGCCGGCTCATCATCGTCGTCCTGTGTCTTTCTATCTTGAAACAGATAGTACATCTTCAGTGACTGCCTCTTGTTTATCTTATACTCCGCCCCGGCGGTGTAACGCATCTTCTGTACGGAGGGGTTGTTATACATTTCCACGGATGCGTATGGCGTAAGCGCACAGTGTGGTATGCTATACTCTGCTGCCAGTCGTGTGCGCAGCACCGTACTGCTCTTGCTTTCTACTGTTTTCGTACTGACAGTTCCATAGTCCGAGCGTTCCGTGTTTACCACCGTGCGTGTGCGGTCGTATGACGGTGCCGTGGTATATGTCAGCCGTTCCCGCAGCGACAGTTTCCACCTACCAGTCTTCAGCGTGCCTGTCACGTCACCGTAGAAGCGGTGGCGCAGATGCCACTGTGCATCGTTGTAATACTTGCCGCTGCTTGACAGGCCGCCTTCCGAACGCACGTCCTGCAGTTCATAGCCACCCTGCAACTTCAACCATTTCACGGGCTTATATGCAGCCGACACACCCGCACTCACCCTGTCTGCAATGCGCCATTCCGCATCGGCGCCAATGCTCCACCGGCTGCCCAGTGTTTTCTCAGCACCTATGCCAAGCCACGTGCCGAAATCGTCGGCAGCGGCCGTCTGCGACACGGTGGCACACAGCATAAGCAGCATATAACTAACAATAACCTTTTTCATCGTCTCGTCTTATTTTATTATTGCACCGTCTGTTGTGTTGACGTCATGATTCTCAGGCTCATAACTGATACGCAGTATTGCCATGTCTTTCAGCAAGTCGAGGTCGCCCACTTCTACCTTCAGTATGCTGAGGCCAGTGCGTTTTGTCAGGTCTTCCATGAGTTCCGCACGCCGCTCGGGGGTAATCAGTTCGATGCGGTCATACTTTATCGTCTTCGTACTGACGTGTCTTAGCCAGCGGCTCCATTCCGTCACCATTACGCTGAAGAAGAACAGCATGTTTGTTGCAACGAGTTCTGCCCACGAAAACGTGACAGACAGGGCATTGATGACTGACAATGCGATAATGACAAACAGGTAGGTCATCTCGCGCACCGGCATCTGCTCCGTGCGGTATCTGATAATGCCGAAGATGGCAAACAGTCCCAGCGCAAAGCCTATCTTCACCTTCACGCTGCCCAGCAGGAATATCATCATGAAGATGGATATGCTGATAAGCATAAATGTGAACGAATAGTCGCGGCGGCGGCATTTCGGGTAATATAGGAAGCCCACTATGGCTCCCGTCACCACTGCGTTAAATACAAATCGGATGAGCAACTGCCAAAAGTCAGCATTCATCACCTGTGATTCCATAAATTCCAGTTCTTCCATAAGTATTATATTTAATTAGTTTCTATCCTCTTTAATCCTTCAATCCCTCAATCCTTCAATTCTTCAATTTTTCAATCCTCCCATCCTCTCCACGTAGTGTATCCTCTCCTTGAAGTTGTTCTGCTTCAGCTCTGGCGAGGTCAGCGCAGTGCCTATAGCCATCTTGCTGAATCCGCATGGCTGAATCCGCAGTGTGCGCAGCATTGCCGTGGCAGGCGATGCCGTCAGTCCGTCGCGCTTCAGTTCTATCACCACCTTGTTTCCCAGGCTACATTCATTATGAGTGCGCAGATTGTTGAAACTCAGTTCCGTGTCAATCGTCAGCCTTTCTGTCTTTGCTTTGTTTACCAGCGTGATGCGACGGAAATAGTTCTCTATCGAGGGTTTGAGCATGGTGGCATCATACGGTACCTTCATGTTCACGAAATCAAGCATCTCGCTACCTTTATATATAAGGTCTGCTATCTCTATGCGTTTCTTCTTAGTGCGCCCGTGGTTGTTTTTGTCCTTCACTTCGAGAAATGACTGTCCACTGACCTCATACGTGCGCATGCGTACCTTATAGCGGTGTCTCTTCCCGTCGTGGTGAGCCATATACATACTCTGCTCCGGGGTGTCAAGATAAATGGTGTGATACGGCTGCATGCGCATTCCGCCAGTCACCTGCACGTAGTAGTCGCCCTCTGCCATAAGCAGGAATTTGCGCAGGCGGTTCGTCGTGGTGACATACTTTGTGTCGGTTCGATTGAGCAAACGAACATCCTTCATCTCATCAAGAGTAATCTCTGGATATTTATTCAGGATTTCTAACATAGAGTTTATTAATTAGTTAGTAATTAGTTGTGATTAATTGACGATGCAAAGTTAGTGCTTTCATGGTTTGTCGACAAATCATTAACGATATGTAATACTCGTTACACCACTTTCTGATAGACAAAACCATACACTTTCACTTTTTTTTGCTTTTCCATACAACAGAAAAAACGACTTTTTACAATTCATAAACCCTTCGCAACTATTCAGCGAATAGAGCTTTTGCCTACGGCGTACCATTAATTTCCATAAAAAGTCATTAATTTCTCCATAAATAAATTTATGAGTGACTCCGCGAAGTGCCTGAGCACCTACGGAGCGAAATAATTTATGTCATTTTTGATCATTGGCTTTCTCCTTCGGACCGCTGAGCTAAACCTTCGTATTCAAATAATCATGCGCAGCTAATTGTGAATTATGCATTATGAATTGTGCATTATTGTAATTCTTCAATCCTTTACATGGATCATACGTAATGTCCTTTAACTCCCAGCGGCTGAAAGCCGCAATAACTCCCCTTAACTCCCCCTTAACTCCCTAACAAAAATTATCCTATTTCTCCACAGTCAAGAAAACTCATTTTAAGGGGTACTGACGGTGGTGGGTGGACATGAAGTCCAGAATGAAGGTTGAATCGCGTAGAGGGGCCTTAAAACGCTTTTTTCAATTCATAATGCAAAATACACAATGCACAACTACGTCATACAGGATAAAAAAAGCGAATCATCAGCAATAATTATGCATTATACATTGTGAATTGTGCATTAATCAGGTAGCTTTTACGGTGTAAAAGCTGCCTGATTGCACAGTAAAACGATAGCTTTTACAATGTAATACCATAGCTATTACACCGCATTAAGAAAACTTTACACTTTTAACATTTGCCTAAATGTCGAATCATCACATTCTAACCATAATATTAATGCCATTAATCAACCATTAATAACAAAGTGTCAGGAAACAGATGTGCTATGTTTAGCACCTGCTTCCTGACACTTTAAGCATCTAATTATATAGTTATCTGTTTAAGTTTCGCAAGCCTCCTACGTACTTATCTACAGGGATACTGTCAAATACATTTGTCCCTATCACTTCACTTTCTACCCCCCTTCTACTTCACTTTCACTCCCTTATCCCCCACTCTTGAGCGAGCAAAGCTTGCGAAACTCAGATCATTTCACCTTTTCGGCTGCGAGCTTACCCATTGCCTCGTAGGCAGCTGGGGTACCGTGCAGTCCGTCAGATGAATATGCTGGGAGCAGAGCCTTCGGGTTTGAAGGGTCTTGCGTCAGTTTGTCGAAGTCTATGATGCCGTCCACATCCTTGTTTGCACGAATCCAGTCGTTGACGGTCAGGCGTGCAGCCTCACTGAAGTGGTTGTAATAGCTGTTGCCATAGTAAGGCATGATGGTTCCGATATATACCTTCTTGCCGGCATCCTTTGCCTTCTTGATGAGTTCGGTATAGGCATTCGTCAGATTGCGCACCACCTCGGCATGGTTAGGCTTCCAACCGCCGATGTCGTTGACACCCTCGAAGATGACGACAGTAGTCACGCCCTGCTGTCCCAGTACGTCGCGGTCGAAGCGCACCAGGGCAGGTTCACTCAGTCCTCCACGCACCACAGCGTTACCTCCAATGCCGAGATTGAGCACGGCGGCCTTGCCTCCGTATGCCTCAGCCATGAAGTCAGTCCAGCGGTTCTGCATATTGGTGGTACTGCCACGACCGTCGGTGATGCTGTTGCCCAGCACTGCCACGCATGGCGTAGGGGTGGTGGTCTGCACATCTATGCACGAGATGTTGTACCAATGTTCGCATTTCTCCTCTGCCACAAACTTCGTCTTTGGCTTGGCCTCACCCTTCATCAGATAAGACGTGGTTCGCGAACCACGGTGTGAAGAAGCGTTTACCGGTGTAGTGGCACCGTAGTTGATGGTCACAGAAAGGCGCTGCAGCGGTGTGAGGTGATATTTCATCACATCACAATATACCGACTCTCCCGGAGCGATAGTCACCGACTTCTTGCCTCCGAAAGTAAGGTATTTTGCTGACTTTGTGTCTATGTCGCAAGAGTCGAGCGCATTGGCGATGAAGATGGACTTAATCTCCACGGGTTCCTTACTGTGGATGTTGGAGAGTTGCATGCGCAGTGTCTCGCCACCTATGCTGACATGGATAATTTCCCTCAGCGAACGGTTTGAGAGACTCGCCTTAGGCATGTCACCAGGTCCTGTCCATTCTACGGCTGTGGCCCATGTGCCCGTCCACGTCGGTTCGTTACTCTGTGCTAATGCCTGCCCCGTAATCATTGAGGCCATTACGGCTGAAAATAGTATCTTTTTCATTGTTTATTGAAAGTAGTTGTTAAAAAACGATTTCACCATTTATAAAAAACCTCTTGCAAAAGTACATCTTTAATCGTAACCGACCAAACGATTAGCCAAAATCCATATATTTTCAGACGTTTTCGCATGACACGGAAGGAGTGTGAAACAAAGAACACAGGGTGAAGGAAGCTGAGCCAGACTGCCCGAGGGGGGAGAGACAAGGAAGAATTGCCATTCTAATTGAAGGATAAACAGATAGAAAAAGTGCGAAAATATTGAGCTAAGGCAAAAAGAATAAAAAACTCAGTAAAAAAAGACAATTTTCCTTTTATTTTTGGAAATAATTTATTAACTTTGCACTCGCAAATCAGAGACGTGCGCCAATCTTTGATTGACACGCACTATTTGTTTCGTGCGATAACATTGACACTCGCAAATCAGAGACGTGCGCCAATCTTTGATTGACACGCACTATTTGTTTCGTGCGATACATTGCACACCGAAAACGTTTTTATTATTTGATGGATACCATTTCTTGGATAACATATTACCTAAACCTATGGTTGGCATATGCGACGTATTGGCTTACTTTTCTTTATAAGGCTTATTGCGATTACCCCATAGAGGTCAGGATAGCTGTTACGCTTATTACATTTTGTTCATGCAGCATAGTTGCCCTCATCTTTATTACGTTTGACAGGATGAGGCGTCGTGCCAAATGGACAAAGACGATGAAACGCCTGGAAAAGCGTTTCGGGAAAGCCGTGGAATATCTTTTGTCTGCCGAATGTAAGCCAAACATGACAAGGATGGAGGTGGTGGAGTTGCTCGGCGTTGATGATGAACTGAGCAACAAGAAGGATGTGCTGCGCGACAACAGGGAGAAGATGCTCTTCTGTCGCATGGTATATTTCAAGTGCATATCAGGAAATGCCACTCACAGCCGTCACGAAAACCTTCATCAACTCATAAACCTTTTCTCACTGCGCGAGTTTCTTGAGAAAGTAACAAGTGTAGGAAGCTACAGGAAGAAAAGCGATGCACTGTCGATGCTGCGCACCTTCAAACTGTATGTCAGTCCGTGGGTAATAAACCAGTTGCGTGTCTCAAAAAACAAATACGTTCAGCGCCTGGCGATGTATGCATCCATAATGTCGAGTTCGGACAGCGACCTTGACTATTTTGAGACAGACTTCTTTGACGACAACTGCTGCATATACGACGAGATTGAGCTGGGTTTCCTGCTGCAGCGACGCAGGAAGAGCGGCGTAAAACTGCCTAACCTTGCCAACTGGGCACTGCACCAGAAGAACCCAAACACGCAGTGTGTGTTCGTAAGGCTGATGCGGCGCTTCGACCAGAAGGAATACTGCCCGCAGCTTGAAGACCTCTTCAGAATCAGCAGTCACAAGAAACTGATAGAGGAGATTTCACGCACATGGGGTTATCTCAACTATTCTGAGAGCGAGAAGATGCTTGCTGACTCTATCTTGATGCAGCCTGACGACACCAAGGTGGCAATAATGCATGCCGTAACACGCATGGCAACGGGCAACAGCCTCGACATGCTGGTTGACGAATACAAGGAAGCCACTAATCCTCACGTGCGGTTCGAGGCATTGCGATGCCTGTATAACTACGGAAAGAAGGGATTGGCACAGTTCCGTGAGCTGGAGGCCGCCAAGACCGAGGATGAAGAGAAATTCTTCTCTTTCTTCAACAATCCCATCACACTTGCAAAGATAAGGCTCGACAAAGAGCAGGCATATCATCCTTCCGTAGAAACAGTATATATATAAGGTGAAAGGTGAAAAGTGAAAGGTGAAAGGTTGAAGGACTAAGGTTGAAGGTCAAAAGTGAAAGGTTAAAAGATTGAAAGTTAATAAACCAATAAATAAATGTTACGAATTATGCATGGTGAATTATGCATTATGAATTAAAAACGCTATGTGGTTATCCATTTACTATACATTCTGTTGTATAATCTTCGTATATTCCATTGCGATACTGCTGAGCTACATGTTTCTTGTCTTTCAGAGTTACAGGGCGCAGAAAAGGGTGAAGATAGACATGCCGTCGGATACGACACTGAAATACCTGATGGAGAGTTCGCCGCTTACTCCGGGTGTATCAATTATTGCACCGGCATACAACGAGGAAATCACCATCATCGACAATGTTTATTCCCTGATGCAGATAGACTATCCTAACTACGAGATTATCATCGTGAATGATGCAAGTACCGACCGCACCATGGAATTGCTGCATGATGAGTTTCACCTGGTGGAGGTGCCGTATGACATCGCCATGAAGGTGCCTTCCAAACCTATCAAGCGTGTACTGAAGTCCACCGACCCAAGGTTTAGCAAACTCGTCGTGGTGGACAAGGAGCACGGCGGTCGAAAGAGTGACGGTTCTAACGCAGGCATCAATGTATGCAGCAACAAGTATTTCGTATGTACCGACGTGGACTGTATCGTGGAGCCAATGGCACTGTACCGCATGATGTGGCTCGTAGTGAACAGTCACGACCCGATGATTGGCGTGAGTGCCACCATGCTTATGAATAACGGCTGCCTGATAGGCGACGGCAGAGTGATTGAGGCAAGGGAACCGTCGCGCATTCTGCCACTGTTCCAGCAAATGGAGTACCTGCGTTCATTCCTTATAGGCAAACTGGGATGGGCGAATATCAATGCGCTGCCTAACATATCGGGTGGTTTCGGACTTTTCGACACTGACGTCGTGGTGAAGTCGGGAGGATACGACCAGACCTCAATGGCAGAGGATATGGATATGCTGCTGCGCATGGTGACATACATGAGAAACAGCGGACAGAAGTTCTGCGTGGCACAGGTGCCGCAGGTGTGCTGCTGGACTGAGGGTCCGAGTATTCTAAAGGCATTCTACAGACAGCGTACCAGATGGGCACGTGGACTGTTTGAGATAGTATCGCACCACCGCAAACTGTTCTTCAATCCGCACTACGGCCCTATCGGTGCCTTCACACTGTCATACATCTTCCTGTTCGAGTTCATTGCACCCGTACTTGAGTTGCTCGGTGCTCTGTTCATGATATGGCTCATCATCATCGGTGGTGTGAACTGGGAAGCATCGGCAATTATCTTCGGCATGGTTTACATATTTGCGGTACTGATGGCAGTCTGCGTGCTGACATTCGACTATTCCACCAAGGCCGTAAACTGGTACAACAGGAAGAGGACTTACCTGAAACTGTTCCTTGCCGCTATTTTCGAACCAATAGTATTCCACCCCATCGTGACATACTGCTCAGTGGTGGGTTACTGGAACTTCATCACGCAGGCCACTGCGGTGTGGAAACCTATCCAGCGTACCGGTGTAAAGAAAAACAAAGCAAACAAGACTCCAAATGCTTAGTTAAGAATTAAGAGTTAAGAATTAAGAGTTAAGTTATGAATTATAAATTAAAGACTAAGGTGTTGTCCATACTTCTGACTTTGATGATGATGCCGCTTGCTGCGACGGCACAGGACCGTCAGCACAAGGCGAGCTACTATGTGTCGAGGGCAGAGTCGTTCATACATTCCAATTCATGGACTGCGGCCAAGCGTGAGATAAACAACGGATTGGAAGAGTGGCCAGACGATGCCGACCTGAGATACCTGAACGGACGTTACTACTACGTGACGGGACACATGAACGAGGCTCGCTACAACCTCATACGTGCCATACAGACTAACGACCAGCACTATAAAGCGAAGCGTGTCATGGTGGATGTGGAGGATGCCTCGAAGCACTACAGTAGCGCTATATGCTACATAAACGAACTGCTGGAGTTCCAACCCTATGACCGCGACCTGTGGCGCAGAAAGATATCACTATACAGGAAGATTCACAACAACGTGGAGGCCGACGCTGCACTGGAGCGCCTGGCACGCATATATCCCAACGACACACTGGTGAGGAACGACTTGGCAAAACTGCACCGTAAGAATCTTGACAGACTGATGAAGAAGAGCAGCAATGCGGAACAAACGGCACTCGAACTGGAGAAGTGGCTGGAGACCGACCCCGACAACCTAAGCTACTATCTGGAACTGATGGGCATATATCAGCGCATGGGCGAGAACGACCGTGCCATAGGTGTGGGCAACAGAGGACTGGCACGTTTCCCCAACAATGCTGAACTGACAAACAAAATCATAGGCATTCACGCCGAAATGGGCAACTACTCACAGGCTCTGCGGATGGCTCAGAAGAATTCTTCCTCCAGCATATACACTAACATCCTGCGTGAAGCGGCAGCCGATGCACGTACTCGTGACCCATACGAGATGAACGGCAAGCTTTATGCCAAGACCCACGACCGCGATGCTCTCAACTACTTACTCAACACCTCGCTCACGAGAGGCTACTATGACGATGCCCGTGCATACCTGACCGATGCCATGCAGCGTCAGGGCCGCACCACACCGCTGCTCATGAAGCTATACACTTTGGAGAAGCGCGTGGGCAATGAGAATGCTATGCGCAGGGTATTGCAGGAATTATATCAGAATAATCCCAACGACGAGGAACTGAAAGCCTTGTATGCCGACATGATGCTCCAAATGGGCATTACCGATATGGCGCAACAGCAGTGGGCTGATGCCGACGAACATCTGCAGCGTGCCATAGAACTGATGCCCGTCAGCCATGAGTCATGGCCTGCAGCAGTGTCGATGCGCATCAACTGCCTGGCTCACATGAACCGGTTTGACTATGCCAAGGAACTGTTCCTTAAAGCTGCGGAAATGGACTTTGCAAACCGCAACCGCTATGCGTCAGCATATGAGGAGATGGTGGCAAACCGTCTGCATACACTGGTAGAGGAAGAGAACTACGGCGAAGCCCTCGCCATGGCACAGGACCTGCTGGAGGTGGTGCCGGAAAGCGAGGCAGCACTGAGATGCTGCATAAACATGAGTCAGACGCTAAAGCGTAATGACTTGTTTCAGAAGTATGCCGAAATGGGCTACGAGCGTTTTCCCAATTCTCCATACTTCGTGATAAAGCAGGCTGTATCGCTTCGCCATCAAGGGCGCAATGCCGAGGCTCTGGCACTGGTAAATCCTGGCAGAAGGAAAGAGGGCGAATATGAGTCGCCGCAGTATATCGCAGCCCATTCAGGCATTACTGGCGAGTGGGCTACTGAACTGCTGAAGCAGCACATGCCCGAAACCGCCTTGCAGATTATAGACACGGCATTGGTTTACGACCCAGCAAACAAGGAACTGTTATACATGCGGGGACTTGCCAGTGAGCATTTGAAGGACTGGAGCACTGCTTACGACTACCAGAAGCGTTATTATGAGCCGAGCAATGCTGAGCAGCAGGAATACTATGAGCACATGCGCTATCTGGGATTCCGCGCACTGAATAACCGCGTTGACGCATCATACACTCAGGCTTTCTATGACGACCATGCAGAAAACATGTCAACAAGGGCTCACCTCTACTCCATCGCTTCCGTAAGCTACAGTCGTATAGAAAAGGAGAATACATATACCGGACAAATAAGTTACAAGGGTATTGACGGATATCACAACGGCAAGGATGCCGAAGCGGGAGGCGTAGGACTGGAGTTCATGGCGCAGTGGGAACACACCTTCAACCACCGTTGGAGCGGCATGGCTAATTTGGCATACTCCACCAAGTTCTTCAACAAGATAGGTGCCAACGTATCGGCAAGCTACGCCATGGACAAGGGATGGACTCCGTCACTCAGACTGGGCTATCGCCGCACCCCGAAGACATACCTGTATATGGGTAACGGCGACGGCACCACCGAAGTGACAAACGACGAGTTCAGTCTTATTCTCTTCACACCATCTGTTGAGAAATCATGGGAGCGCATAAAGGCCTTCCTCAACGCAGACGTAACGTTTATGAAAAGCAGTCTGTATTACAATATAGGAATGAAGGGCAAGCTATTCTTCAATAACGACAACATCTCGTCTGTCTCGCTGCTGGCTGGTTTTGGTTCATTCCCCGAACTGACCTTCTTCGAACAGACGGCGCTGCGCAACGTGTCACACACTAACGCTATGGTGGGCTTCGACGTACAGTATCTGCTCACACGCCACCTATACCTCGGACTGCAAGGCAACTGGAACACCTGCTACAGTCCTTACACTGACGGCGACGGCATACTGAATGACTCATACCGTAACATATACAGTCTGACATTCCAGTTACACATGGCATTTTAATATTTAATTCATAATTCACAATTCACAATGCATAATTTGTTTCGAACGATATTTTTCACTTTCCACTTTTCACTTTTCACTTTTTTAATGCCGCTACTATGCTGCTGCGCACAGAAAACCAGCAGCACCAAAGACAATGGTGTGTTTGAATATAAGGAGATATACCTCTCTGACGCCCTCGGCTCGCAGGGCAAGGATTTGGGACTGAACAGTGTTGATGAGGACTGGGGACTGTGGGGACACAACCTCAGACGGGTGCTGCCAATGAATCCCTCTTCATTGGTCTATGCCTTCGTGGATGGCGAGCGCACGAAAGACCAGTTCTGCTTCTCGTCAAACCAACTGTATGAATATATAGTACACTACATCATCGACACCTACGGTGAAGACGACACCCAGCGCTTTGCCATCCTCGCTAATGACAACGAACTGGTGTGCCAGTGTCGCCAGTGCCGCGAGGCAGGGAACACCACCGACAATTCCTCGCCTGCAGTGCTTGCTATGATTGAGAAACTGGCAAAGCGTTTCCCAAAGCATATCTTCTTTACCTCACACTACAGCACGGCAAAGACACTGCCTGACCACAGGATGCCCGAAAACACGGGAGTGCTCGTCAGTGCCATACACTATCATCTCTGTCCCGTGAAGACTGAGCGCGACACTCAGTTTGAGAACATTCTCAGCCAGTGGGCACAGAAGGTGAACCACGTTTACGTATGGGACTACATAAACAACTTTGACGACTATTTCACACCGTTCCCCATAATCAACATCATGCAGCACAGACTGCAGATGTATGCAAGAAATAAGGTGAAGGGTGTGTTCCTCAACGGCAGCGGTACAGACTACAGCACATGGCAGTACATCCACACCAAAGTGCTGGCAGAACTGCTGAAGAACCCTGACCTGAACTATGCGGAACTGATAAAGAGCCACTGTGCGGAGCGATACCCCAAGGCAGGAAAACTGGTTTCCGACTTTCTGCTTATGCAGGAGGATTGGACTGCCAAGCAGGGCAAGGTGCTACCCCTCTACGGTGGTGTCAGCCAGGCAGTGAAGACATATCTGCCGGCAAAAGAATTCATCGACTTCCACAATGCCTTCGCCGCCTTGGTGCCTGAAACTTCTGGAAACGAGAGAAAAGTAATGGACAGGCTCTGCCGCGCCATGTCGTTCACACGACTGGAACTGATGCGCCTTTCGGGAAACATTGACGGCTACCAGACATATTACGACCACCTTGCCGCCCTGGAATCGAAGAATACGGAGGTATATAGCGAAGCGTGCTGGACTGTGGACTCTTACCTGAAAGACTATGCTGAGATGGCTGACCATGCCGCAGAAACCAAAGGCAGCAACCTGTTGCTCGGAAAGAAGCTCACCGCCCTCAGCGAACTTGACGAGGACTACACCGACATCAGCATACTTACCGACGGACTACTGGGACTACCGTCAAACTATCACTGCGGCCAGATGATTTCGTCGGCACCGGAACTGCTCTTAGGCGTTCCGCAGGTGCCAGGCATGAAGAAGATACGCGTATGGATGACAAGAAATACCCCGTGCCACATCATCTTCCCTGAGAAAGTAATCCTCACCTGTGGAGGGGCAAAGATTGCCGAAGCCACGCCTGAAGCCACGCCACTCAACTCTGACCGCGCCATGGTGGAACTGTCCGTTCCGTCATCAGTAAAGGGCGAACTAGTGCTCAAGATAGTACGCAACAAGGAGGAGCGCACCATGGCAATCGACGAGATTGAAGGAAACTGACAATTTATAATGCACAATTCACAATGCATAATTCACAATCCATAATTCATAATTTACGATGCACGATGCACAATTCAAAATTCACAATGCATAATTACCATGCGGCAGCCAAATATGCATTATGCATTGTGCATTGTGCATTACTCTTGCTTACGCTGTGCGCATGCAGCAAGGAACTACTGCCGGCAGAAGTCATCATCACAGACCCTGCACGGCACTACTACCCTGTAGTTCAGGGCGAACTCATGGGAGTGAACTATGAGATAGAGAACATCTCCGAGAACCCACTCTTCATACAGGAGGTGCAAACCACCTGCGGATGCCTTGTGGCACGCGACGACCTGCCCATCGTCATCCTGCCCCACAAGAAGGGTTTCGTACACCTCGACTTCAACACCATCAAGAACAACGGCTATGCAGAGCACTTCATCTACTGCTACGGCAATTTCAAAGATGGCAAGATGGTGGAACTGCAGTTCGACACCAACGTAGTGCCTCGCGCCGACTACTTCCACGACTACGAACAACTGTGGAAAGAGCAGAAAGCAGACGTGGCAGAAAAGCGCTCACGCGACGACGGCTCCTACGACGACAAAGGCTACTACACCGGGGAGTACAAAGACACTCCACTGCCAAAAGAAGATGTAATCGAAGAGGAAGACGAATAACCACCCCCCACAGTATCTTGTTCTTATCAAGATACGCACAGTTTCATTCTGTCATGCGTTTTGCATATTTTCCAGATACACGTAACCGTTCTAACCCCAAAATCGGTGATGCTCCTATTGTGGTGCATCACCGATTTGCTTTAATTCTTTAATTCTTCATTTTTTATCTGGATAACACTGCTTAATGCGGATTTGTCAACACTTATAAGTGGCAAAACAAGTTTTTCTCAAAAAAATAGTAAATCCTTTGGTAATTCGGAAATTATTCGTACCTTTGCACTACCAGAACCCGCCAAGCCTCTCAACGATGCTCAAATGTGCGGGTCGTTTTTTTATACAATGAGCAATAGTATTCCATTTCTCCCCAAAATGATATGAAGGCTAAGATTGATACGCTTCTTGCGGATTATCCGGATATTGACACTGCCGCTATGGGCTTTCCAAGTGGCTGGAAAAATGAACCCTTGTGGCAGTAGTCTATCTTATACCTATAAATAGGAGGTAGAATAATCGGTGATGCACCACAACAGGAGCATCACCGATTTGCTTCAATCCTTCAACTTTTCAATTCTTTAATTCTTCAATCCTTCAACTTTTCAATTCTTTATTTCTTTTACTTTCCTTTGGCTTTTGACCATTGATTTCCCCCTCCCCCCACGGGGGAGGTAGGTGGGGGCTATTTCTCCCCTCCCAAGAACATATTCACTATCATGTTGGCATCTGCCATAGTGATAGAGCCGTCATTGTTCACATCGGCTGTTTCAATATCGAAGTCCTCCGGCTTTTCTGCGGCAAGGAAATAGTTCACCACCATATTAGCATCTGCCATGGTGATTGAACCGTCGTGATTAACATCACCAGCCTTGTATGTCGGTTTGTCAGACACTGTGACTGTACAAACGGCAGGAAATCCTCCATCAACCGTTACAGCTATGATTATGGAAGTACCGTAGCCAGTCGCTATCACTGTGCCATTAGAAGTAACAGAGCATACCGAAGGATTCGTACTTGTCCATGTCACAGATTTGTCATACGCATTTTCTGGCATTACATTGGCAACCAACTGTTTCATTTCCCCTAATTGCGTAAGCGTTAAAGAAGTCTTTTCCATTGCTATGCCGGTAACAGGTTGTTTTACGGTTATGTAACACGTATCATATACATCTATGATACTTTTTAATGTAGAGACAACATAAGCATTACCAGGATTAACAGCTGTAACAATACCCCTGTCATCAACTGTCAATATATTTTTATCGCTTGATGTCCAGATGACAGGTTTTCCTATATCGTCATCCGTTAACAATGTCGTTTCTAGTTTTGTCGTTTTCTTTGGATCTATATAAACATTTCTTTGATTGATTGATATTCCTGGAATTGCTCGGATTGTTCCTGACTTTATTTTCCAGTTATATACACTTTGATATTTCTCGATAGAACCTAATGGCACGCATAAAAGCCCCACTTCTTGAATCGACTGGGTCTTAATGTGGTTATTATAATCTTTTTCATATAATATTTCAGGTGGTGTCTCACTGTAACATATTAGTGTGTCTATTGGGTGGTTAAATGCTCTGTCACCGATAGAAGCAAGCGAATTGCCTACAATTAGTTTTTTTACAATGCAATCATTAAAAGCTGTTTTTTTAATTTCTGTTACACTATTCGGAATGACAACCTGATTAATAATGCCACAACCGGAGAAAACCACATGAATGTCACTCACACTATTGGGAATAGTTACAGAAATACCACTGCAACCTTTGAATACATAACCACCTATATGTGTCACACTGTTTGGTATATTCACAGAGGTCAGTCCACTGCAGTTTTGAAACGCATAGCTGAGGATTCTAGTTACGCCATCTCTTATTGTAATACTTGTGTTTGCTGGCATTTCACCTTTATATTTGTACAATATATTGTTTATGTATATAACTCCATCTGGCTGATCATTAAGCCATTTAGTGCCATTGAATGCAGAAACACTGATATACGTCATTTCTTCTGGAATAATAATCACAGAACTCAGTCCACTGCAGCCAGAAAACGCATAGTCGCCAATGGTCGTAATACTACGAGGAATGGTCACAGAGGTTAGTCCGCTGCAGTCAGAGAATGCACTTTTACCGATGCTCGTCACACTGTAAGTCATGTCGTTATATGTGACTGTTTCTGGAATAACAACATTCCCGGAATATTCATTTGAATATTGGCCAGAGTAACTACCGCGAAATGTTACAGACACAGATGAGCCATTGCTGCCATCGTTGTAGTTGTAATATATTGTTACTCCGTCACTATTCTGCACTTCGATATTATGCGCAAACGCTCGAACTCCAGTCATCCCCATTAGTACGGCAAGTAAGATTATAATGTTAAAATGTTTCATAATGTTTGTATATTCCTTGCCTATAGCACCCTCGGAGTCGGCGGTTAATAAATTTAGGGAATGAAAAAGACGTGGGTTGCTGTACCTTCTGCTTATCCCATCATCGAGGCTCTGGTAAACCTATGTTGTAAGGATAAGCAACCAGTTAGCCCACGCCGAAGAGATAATATAAGCAGGAAAGATTGTCACGTCGTAGGCTTATATACTCAAAGCATATTATGCCGACAAACGGGACGACCTGTTATAAAATCACCCACGCAGACGTTTCAGTTGCTTCATCTTCTTACAACATAATGAAAATTTACCAGACTTTCGATGATAGAAGATAAAACGTCAAATATACGTCCTTTTCTGATGTCATAGCGATGTTGCCTTCGCGAGGCATTTCCGCATGAACATCAAACCAATATGTCTTGAAAACACATGCCCAACCCGTGGACTAACTGCTTTCAAGGGCAAAGTTAAGAAAAAATTATGAAACAAACAAAGAAAATCATGAAAAAATGCAAAGAAACATACTGTGTGCGAACACAACCGAACACATGACATTACATGTTCCATATACACGAAAACGACCACTTTAATTTTGCGACTACGGATTATGCGGATGGAACGGATTTTATAAAAGCGGATTTACACTTGTTGTTCTTGAACACTTCCACAAATTCCACGAATGTTTACTTAATCATACTGTGATTCGATAGATTAGGTAGATTCGTGTTCGATTTCTTTTCTTGACTACGAATTGCGCTGATTTGACGGATTAGCTGCGCATGTGGTTGTTTAAACACTAATGACACGAATAGCACGAATTAAATATTTAATGAAAGATTATATGGGCATTACACGGGAATTATATGTTATGGCTTCGCTACGCTCAGAGTGAAGAGTGAAAAGTGAAGAGTGTAAAATTTAACGTCATTAACGTTATTTATCTGCAAATCTGAGTAATCAGTGGAATCTGTGGGAGGTAACAACAAGAATTGAAGAATTGAAAAGTTTAAAGATTGAAGAAAGAAAAGTGAAAAATATACAAGTTTTGACACTTTGATAGGTTTTGGTGTATTTTAGTTTACAAAGTGTCAAAATAAAAAGTGCCGTCGGAAAACTCGAAATAGAGGTTCTGACGGCACTTTTTTATGTGCTTTCCTAAGCGGGAATGACCATCAAAATGTAATTAGGCATCTTTTACATTGTAATCAGATAGCTTTTACCATGTAATAGCTATGCTTTCACAACGTAAAACGGGTGCTTTTACAGCGTAATTTGATAGCTTTTACAAAGCGAGAAAATAGCCTCGAAAATTAAAGTCTTTGTTGTCAGTGGTTTGCAAATTTCGCTATTTTCGGCTGTACGAAACCAGACGGAAAATATTTTCAAATATCGCAAGGTAATGAGGGTTGAGAAAATCAAAGTGTAAGCAAAGATGCTAAAAAACAAACATAGTGTATAGCTCACAAACCTCATATCAGCACCCCATAATCAGTTTCACGAGGTAGAAGACGAGCGGTACGGTGATGACGAAGATACCGATGAAGTCGAGTATCACGCCAGCCTTTATCATCTTGTTGATTGGGATGTAACCAGAAGCATAGACTATGGCATTGGGCGGTGTTGACACCGGGAGCATGAAGGCAAGCGACGTGCTGAGTGCCATGACCACGCAGACGGGCACAGGACTGAATCCAAGCGACAGCGCCATAGCTATGGCTATAGGTCCCATGAGATTTGCCACTGCCGTGTTTGATGTCAGTTCGGAGAGCAGCAAAGAGGTGACGGCAAAGACCGTCAGGAACACCACCTCTGACGGATGGCTGCCCATGGTGTTTGTCAGTGCCTCACCTATCCATGCCGACAGTCCAGTGGAGAACACCATGCCGCCGATGGCGAGTCCACCGCCGAAGAGCAGCAGCGTGCCCCACTCTATGCCTGCCACGCCTTCCTTCCATTTCAGCGTAGTTTCCCTCTTCTTTATATCAACCGGTAGCAGGAACATCAGCAATCCACCAATCATGGCAGCCACTGCCTCAGGGAAATACTTGTTGCAGGTTTTCACAGACTCAGGACTTACAATGTCTGGCGCAATGTTGCTCACGGCACTGAGTATGCCCGGCAATACCCACAGCGTCACAGCCACGATGAAGGCAAAAAGCGTGTTCTTCTGTGCACGTGTCCACTTGCCCAGACTCTTCACGCGCTCCTCTATCAGTTCTTGAGCCCCCTCAATATTGTCAACATCGGCTGGAAAGAGTTTCCAAAGCACGAAATATGTCACTATGAAATACAACACCATCGCAGCAAAGCCCCATACCATCCAGTTGAAGAACGTGATTTGGGGAGCCTCAGGCGCCAGTTCGCGGATAAAGCCTATCATGATGATATTAGGAGGCGTACCGATGGGTGTGAGCACTCCGCCGATGGAACATGCATAGGCGGTCATCAGCATCAGTCCGGTGGCATATTTGTAGCTTTTCAGGTCGATGTGCTTTCCGTTGGCTGCCATCATCTCGCGTATGGCCTCAAGCAGTCCGAGGGCGATGGGAAACATCATGGCGGCAGTTGCCGTGTTGCTTATCCACCCCGAACAGAGCATGCATGCCAGACCTATGGCAAGGAATATGCGGCGCGGCGAATTGCCCACCCATTTCATTGACATGATACCGTATGCCATGCGTTTGTCAAGCCCGTTCACCATCATTGCCTTGGCAATCAGGAATCCACCCATGAAAAGAAATATCATAGGACTGGCGAAAGCAGAGTAAGCCTCCTTCACCGGCACTATGCCCAGTATTACACAGAGCGTAGGTCCCAGCAAAGATGTAACAGGAATGGGTATGGGTTCACAAATCCACCAGAAAGCCACCAGCGTCACCACGGCAAGCAGTTTGTGAGCCTCTGGATTTTCAGTCAGTCCAGGGATAGGGGCGAACCATACCAATATGGCACACAACGGTCCCATGACAGCCCCAAAGACATGGCGCTTATGGTCAAACTTGTTTTCTCTCTCAGATGTTGTTTTAGTGTATTTTTCCATTAGTAGTCAGTTTTAGGTTAAAAGTTTTTCATAATCTACATGCAAAAATACACTTTTATTTCTTAACTTCCAAACTTTTTACATAAAAAAAAGCCTTGTCTGGCATCATTCTTCTGATATTATGGGGCTATACAGTGATTTTTTGTGTTGGATAAATAGAAAAATGGGCTTTTGCTTACAAATTGTAAGTAAAAGCCCGTTTTTCGTAATTCTGTTATCAGTTTCTCTTTTCGTCAATGAGCTGCATTATTTCTTCTTTGAATTCAGACAGGCCTGTTTCATTAAGTATCTGCTCAAATGCATTGAAGATGTCTTCGCGTTCTTCTGACTCAATAAATTGCCTTAAGTACTCTAACAAGCTACACATCAAGTCACGTTCATTGTTCCACATCTGAAGGACTGTAATTGTTCACCCATCACGCCCTTCATTACATCAAACACATTGTCTCCCGTGCAATGGCTCGTAT
>JAEEHW010000087.1 GCA_016281055.1 Prevotella sp. | reverse complement strand
CAGTTCGTCAGCATTGACTACAGCCACAGAACCTGTCAGGTCGGCTTTCTTCTGTGTACCGTAACCCACTACGACTACCTGCTCAAGAAGTTGGTTTTCTGGTTCAAGTTCGATTGTTCCCAGTGTGGCGCGGCTGCGCACTGCCACTTCGCGGTCTTTGTAGCCCACGTAGCTGATTACAAGTGTGGCACCCGGAGAAACATCGAGCTTGAAGTTACCGTCAAAATCGGTAACAGCTCCATCCTGAGAGCCCTTGACTTTTACGGCGACACCTATAAGGGGCTCGCCGTTCTGATCCACAACCTGACCACCTGTCTTGATGGTCTGCGACTGCTCTACCGCGACGCGTGCAGAAACAGGCACGATATGCCCTCCTACTGCTCCCGTCAACAGCATCATAGAAAAAACTAATTCTTTCCGCATTGTTTGTAGGTTTGTTAGTAATAAATTTGTTAGCAAGTATTATTTTTTATACATAATCACTTTTCATGATAGAATTTTGCATCTTCTCCGAAACAAAATCGCAACAAAATTAAACAATTTAATTTAATTTCGGCATCTTTTTTACATAAAAAATGTGAAAAAAACCCAATATTTTTTCAAATATGCCTATATGCAATCTGTAGTTTACAATTATTCAAAAAAAATGTAACTTTTGTAATACAGACACTATTTGTCGATATAAAAGACAAGAAAAAGGGATTTTCTTTTGCACTTCAACCGTTTTTTCGTAACTTTGCCTTACTATATAATGTGTATAGACAATATATTCATCGATTCTATTACACATTCAAACTGTTTTAGCGAAACAAAAGAACAAACATGAAGATAAAACTTATCATAGGTTCGGTAGTAGTTGTACTGGTGCTGTCAATGATGTTTCTTGGTCCGCGAGACGAACTGACACTGAGCAACTATTTGATGCATTGCGTAATGCCCGCAATGGTAGTGACCGTTTTCTGGATCAACTATCTGTGGCTGATGCCCCGGTACGCCATGCAGGGCAGCAAGCGCAAGGTCGTTGTGTACAACATTATCATAATAATATGCTGCTGCACATTCCTCACATACTGGCACAACATAGAGTTCAAATACTCCCATCGGAACACCCGTCAGGATACGAAGGAGAAAAAAATGGACAGGCCACCGTTTGAGGAACACCGATTTGGTGACAGGCTTTTCGAAGGCAAAGAACAAGCCATGAGACATCATCCCGAGCATAAACGCGGAGTTTTTCCCGGACCACCGCCCGACATGCGCCATGAAAAACGCATGAACCACATAAGCATATTGTCAGCACTGCGAGACAGCATCAATTTTGCATTCGCAATCTTCGTAGCATACTCCATGCGCTCCCAGCAACACATTGGAAGGCTGAGACAGAAACGACAAGAGGCTGAGGTGGCGCGGCGCGATGCCGAACTGCGCAGTCTGCGCAACCAGATAAGCCCGCATTTCCTGCTCAACACGCTCAACAACATCTATGCCCTTGCCGCCATAGATGCGGAACGCACACAGGGGGCGGTGATGCAGCTGTCAAAGATGCTGCGTCACATGCTCTACGACAATCAGACGGAAATGGTTACCCTGCGCTCTGAAGCTGACTTCATACGTTCCTATATAGACCTGATGCGCCTGCGACTGGCTTCAAACGTAAAAGTGGAAGCGGAGTTCAACATTGACGAGAATGCCAACACACTCGTAGCACCCCTTTTGTTCATCTCACTCGTGGAAAACGCTTTCAAGCACGGAGTGTCAAGTACAGAGCCGTGCATAATAAAGATAGAACTGACAGAAATCAACGGCGACATAATCTGCAACATCACAAACTCGAACCACCCCAAGCAGTCCAACGACCACAGCGGACACGGTGTGGGACTCTCACTGGTGCAGCAACGCCTTGACATGGTATATCCAAACCGCTACACATGGACAAAAGGCGTAGGCAATGACGGACTATACCATTCAGTGATACAGTTGCGCACAGCATAAAACAAACAGAAAATGGATTATCTTGATCAAATATTGTCAAGCAACACCTTTGCAAGCATCTGCATGGTGCTTGGAGTAGCCTTTTACCTCTATATAGCCTATGGCATATACAGGCATTTCAGACACCCCAAGACTGTGGAACCCAAAGGCGGCTTGCCCAGCCTGATGCAGTTGGAAGATCTTTACGGCACACCATCTGACATCATAGTGCTCAACGCCACCAGGTATAATCAGACCGACAGCGTAATACTGGCTTACGACGATGCCGGCTTCTTCATCGTCAACGGCGAGAAGATCCCTATGTCTGAAGTCACCGATGTAACATTCAACAATAGCAGCATCCCATGGGAATCTCCGAAATACCAGATACTGATACAGACCACTATGGAAACAACGAATCTGATACGCCTTTCCGTTGGTTACGACAGCGAATGGGCAAAGAATGTCACCATACAGATACGCTCACATCTGAAAAAATAATTAACGACAGTTCGATGAAATTATATTAATGACATTAATGGTATATATTAATGGCTTTAACGATAAAAACTATTTCGTCGAGTTCACGTTAGTTATGAAAATTCAACATTGGAATGAAGATGCAGATTCAACAAGCAAGCGCAAATTAAAGCAGAAGTTTTGTACAGTATATACAAATAGATAAATATAAGACAACACAGACAACAATGACAACTTCTGTATGAAAGAAGTGATGTGTGAGAAAAGTTGTCCCAGTTGTCCTAAGTTGTCTTCAAAAAGAATGTAAGACAGCACAGATAATCTCACACTCTTTTCTCATTTATTATAACATTTAGTTAGAAATCCCCAAAAATCTGAATCAGAATACTTGGGCTTTGCCCAGAAATATTTCTTCTATAAGATTTTGTTTAGATTTTTAAAAGATTTCTTGCGAAGCAATCATTTCAAGTGTCTGTCCAAGGAGAAATTTGTGAACAAATGACGCATGTTTTTTCGTACTTAACTGCCATTTCCTTGCGATAGAAATCACGAAAGTCTGTTTCGCTCTCAAATATCGCAAGCATTTGAATTCGACGTAAGACGTTATCATATAGCATCTTACGCCAAATTTTGTTTTTATCCTGTTCCCCTCCTATTGTAAAAGCATAGCTATTACATTGTAATATGATAGCTTTTACCATGTAAAGGCATTCATTTTACCATACAAAAGCGCGCAGATTAATGCACAATTCATAATGCACAATGCACAATTATTGCGTATAGCACACACTTTTTGTTCTATTGAGCACAATCATGAATTATGCATTATGAATTGTTAATTAAATTAACATCTCTTTCGCACTTTTCAACCATGCGTCATTTGTTCACAAATCATGCGTTGAAATTTTGGTAACTCAGAACGAAACCTACTCTGTAATGCTCAAGAACTGCTCAATGTTGTCTGGAGTGATTACCTCATACGAGGCATCGGGGTATGCTGTAGTAAAGGAAACTGGACAGCGTGTTTTGCCTTTTTTAGCATTCCACTTGAACTCAAACGCACGCAGCTTGCCATTTTCTTCCTCCAGATAGTCGATCTCTTTTTGCTGTTGCGTACGCCAAAACCATGTTAATGCAAAACTGTTATGGTATGCAAGTTGTTTCATTCTCTCTGCAATACAGAAATTTTCCCATAATGCACCGGCATCAGTCCTTGACTCTATCTGAGACAGATTTCCTATCACTGCATTTCTGATGCCCAAATCCCAGAAATAAATTTTGCGACTGTTCTTCAGTTCGTTGCGAAGATTTCGGCTATAACTTCCAAGACGGAATATGATGTATGATTTCTCCAATACATCTACATAACGTTCTACAGTCTTGGAATCAAGACCGACAAGAGCTCCCACTTCGTTGTAGCTTACCTGATTGCCTATCTGGTATGCCAAGGCTTGTAGCAAACGCACCATTTTGTCTGGTTTGTTAATTCCGTCAAGAGACAGGATATCACGATACAGATAGCTTTCTGACAACTCCTTTAGTACGGCATGCTCTGCCCCTGCATTTGTGACCACTTCTGGATAATATCCATATATCATTCGGTGAGGTATAAGACGCAATTCATCAAGGAGATTACCATGGCGTGACATCTCATTGAACGTAAGTGGATACATTCTGAATTCTCGCTTACGGCCAGTTAGCGGCTCATTGATTTTGTTTGCCAAACTGAAAGAGCTGCTGCCAGTTGCCACTACCTGTACGCCAGGCACTTGGTCTGTAATCAATTTCAGACGTAAGCCAATATCAGGTATTCGTTGTGCTTCATCAATGACTACAAAACGACTGTCACCCAGTATTGCACGCATACGTGCAGAAGTAATCTGTTGAAACAGATTCTGTATGTCGGGGTCATCGCCATTCATCCACATCACATCATTACGTGCACCAAGCAGTGTATTCAGCAACGTGGATTTGCCTACCTGACGTGCCCCCATTATTATAATGGCCTTTTGTGTCCCAAGCAGTTCCTCTATCTGCTTTTCTATTGTCCTTTGTATCATTGTCGAATGTTTTATTTGGGAACAAAGTTACATAAAATATTCGTAAAATCCAAAAAACTTATAAGATTTTTGGAATTGATTCCGAAAATCTTATAACAATTTCGGAATTAATTCCAAAATTCTTAATATTTTCAGTGCCTACGAGGATTTATTGGTCTTCTTTTATCGTGATTTCCCAATAGCCACTGTCATGGTTAGTATATAGTAAATTACAACTCATAAAAATAAATTTAATGCCAAACCAAGGCACATTCTTTACTGTAACTCTATTGAGGAAATCTTTAAGGCATTTATATAGAATTTGACCCGGAATTATGAAGTGGGTGTATCAAAAGTCTAACCTGAATAATTCATGGAATTAAAATCATTCTCTACGAGGCACCATAAATTCTTGCGCTCCGTAGGTGCTCAGGCGCTTCGCGGAGTCCCATAAAAGCCATAAATTATTTCATAAATTTAATTTATGGAAAAATTAATGACAATTCAGGAGAATTAATGGTACGCCGTAGGCAAAGATAAATTTCCGTGAATTATGTAGGCTAAGGACCATTGGTACACCCTCTTCAGGAATTATACTAACATGCCGGCCCTGAATTCACCGAAAAACACATTCTGAGAGAAATAAAAAAAGGGTTTTGCTACTTATTATTTGGTAGTGTGGAAAATTCTTTGTACTTTTGCAGAATATAAATAGAATTTTGCAAGCTACGCTTGCTGGGGAACAAAAGGGAGTTAAGAGAATTATAGGGTAGTTAAGAGACAAATGCATTAGACTATTGAACAGGTTAAGGCAATATTCCTTAGCTCCTTCGACTTATCTTAACTCGTGGAAGATGAGCAAGATATAAACTTGTAAAATTAAAGAAATAATTACTTGAGAGCTTCACAGAAAGCCCTCTCCATTATCGTTTGTAAAAAATAACATATACCGATGGGTTGCATACTACATATTGAAACAAGCACAAACGTGTGTAGCGTTGCCTTGAGCAAAGACGGTTTCCTACTCCACGAGCATGAAGACCATGGTGACGGAAAAGGAAGCAATGCCGCAGAGCGCTTAGGCGGATTTGTGGACGAGGCACTGGGAAAACTGGATGAGTCACAGATAAAACTCGACGCCGTAAGCGTGAGCAGCGGACCGGGCTCGTACACGGGACTGCGCATAGGGGTGTCGATGGCCAAAGGCGTATGCTACGGACGAGATGCCAAGCTCATCAGCGTGCCTACACTCGAACTGCTCTGCGTGCCGATATTGCTGAGCGACAGAATAAGATGCCAGTCGTACAGCGACGGTGAATGGAGCAACCAAACCGCCGAACTCGCCGACGATGCACTGCTCTGCCCCATGATTGACGCACGGCGCATGGAGGTATTTGCCGCCGTATATGACAAAGCACTGCAGGCGGTGCGGGCGCCACAGGCTGACATCGTGGATGCTGAGACATACAGAGAGTTTCTGGAAAACAGAGTGGTATATTTCTTTGGCAACGGCGCCAAGAAATGCATGGAAGTGATAAACCATCCCAACGCACGATACATCGACGGCATTGAGCCACTGGCGAAATACATGCTGCCGCTGGCAGACAAACGATACAACAAAGGACAGACAGAGGACGTAGCATATTTCGTGCCTCAGTACATGAAGGAGTATCAGGCAAAGAAGCAGAAAGACCTGCTTCACCCCTCTGGCAATTAAGTGGCATCAGGAGGAGTCAAGGAGACTCAAAGGACAAACGTATAAGACTAATGAATAGAAGAACGTAATGTCCCTATCACTCCATTATCACTCCCCTATCACTCCATAAAAAACAAATAGACATGCAATTAGACGGACTAGACTATAACACCGGGCGCGAGAAGCTGCGCCTGAAGGCATACGGACGCAACATACAGCAGTTGGTGGAATCATGCATGAGCCTGCCGACCAAGCGCGAGCGACAGCTTTGCGCTGAGGAGATAATATCCATCATGCGCCGCACCATTCCCAGCACACAGAACCAGAAAGACCGCATGCCAGTGTTGTGGTACCACCTGGCACTGATGAGCGACTTCAAACTCGACATCGACTATCCAGTAGAGATAGTGCGCGAGGACAAGATGGCCACGGCGCCCGACCGCATAGAATACACCAACAAACGACGTATGCCGATAAGGCACTACGGCCGCCTGCTGTTTGAAATGTTCCAGCAGTTGAAGGAAATGCCGGAAGGACCGGCACGCGACAGACTGGTGCAGGTTACGGCTGGACAGATGTACCGCAGTCTGGTGATGTGGGGAATGGCCACCGCCGACAAGGAGAAGGTGGCGTCAGACCTTGCCCGCTTTACCGACGGGGCAATACAGATTGACCCCAAGGACCTGCGCTTCGAGGTAGCAAACGGAAGCAACAAGCGTAAGAAGAAAAAGAAGTAAAACAATTCTCCATACTATGGAATCATTTATAATAGAGGGTGGCCACACCCTTAAAGGAGAGATAACACCGCAGGGAGCGAAGAACGAAGCCCTTGAGGTAATATGTGCCACGCTGCTGACAAGTGAGGCAGTGACCATCAGCAACATACCCGACATCCTCGACGTCAACAACCTCATACAGTTGTTGCGCGACATCGGCGTGAAGGTAAGCCAGACAGAGAAAGGCACATTCACCTTCCAGGCTGATGCCCTGGACCTTGACTACCTTTCAAGCGACGACTTTGTGAACAAGTGCGCCGCCCTTCGCGGTTCAGTGCTGATGATAGGCCCGTTGCTCGGACGTTTCGGCAAGGCTACCGTGGCAAAGCCCGGCGGCGACAAGATCGGCCGCAGAAGGCTCGACACCCATTTCCTGGGATTTCACAAACTCGGAGCGGTATATAACCGCATATCGGGACGCGACGTATATGAACTGAAAGCCGACAGGCTGAAAGGGTGCTACATGCTGCTCGACGAGGCTTCGGTCACCGGCACCGCCAACATAGTCATGGCGGCAGTGCTCGCCGAGGGCACCACAACGATATACAACGCTGCCTGCGAGCCCTACATACAGCAGTTGTGCCACATGCTCAACCGCATGGGAGCGAAGATATCAGGAATAGGCAGCAACCTGCTTACCATCGAGGGCGTTGACAACCTGCACGGCACTGACCACCGCCTGCTGCCCGACATGATTGAGGTGGGTTCATTCATCGCCATGGCTGCCATGGTGGGCGACGGCATACGCATCAAGGATGTGTCGATACAGAACCTTGGCATCATACCCGACTCTTTCCGCCGTCTTGGCGTACAGATAATAGAAGACGGCGACGACCTCTTCATTCCGCGTCACACACACTATCAGATAGACTCCTTCATCGACGGTACCATCATGACACTGAGCGATGCACCGTGGCCGGGACTGACGCCCGACCTGCTGAGCGTGCTGCTCGTAGTAGCCACACAGGCACAGGGTTCGGTGCTCATACATCAGAAGATGTTTGAAAGCCGCCTGTTCTTCGTCGACAAACTCATCGACATGGGTGCACAGATAATACTGTGCGACCCGCACCGCGCCGTCGTCGTAGGTCACGACCACAAGATACGCCTGCGTGCAGGACGCATGTCGAGTCCCGACATCCGCGCTGGCATCGCACTGCTCATAGCAGCACTGTCGGCAGAAGGCACGTCGCAAATCAACAACATTGCACAGATAGACCGCGGCTATGAGAACATCGAAGGACGTCTGAATGCACTGGGAGCGAAGATAAGAAGAAAATGATAAAACGCGAAGACGTATATAAAATAGGTAAGCTGGGCAAGACCCACGGCATCAAGGGCGAGATAAGCATGCAGGTTGACGACGACGTTTTCGACCGTGCAGAGGCAGACTACCTCGTACTTGAGCTTGACGGAATACTTGTGCCATTCTTCATGGAGGAGTACCGCTTCAAAACCGACGAGACGGCACTCATAAAGTTTGAAGGCATAGACACTCAGGAGCGTGCCCGCGAACTGACCGGCACGGAAGTGTTCTTCCCCCGCGAACTGGCGGAGAGCGATGACAGCGATGAATTGTCATACGCACAGCTCGTGGGCTACACGGTCATAGACCATGCCACCGGCAGGGAAGTAGGCAAGATAGACAGCATAGACAACCAGACGATCAACATTATGTTTGAACTGACCGACGGCACGCTCATCCCTGCATCTGAGGAACTCATAGAAGACATCGACACCGATCGGCAAACCATAACCCTGCACATAGTCGAAGGACTTATTTAACACACATTCTATATCAGGAAGCCAACACCATTACATTAGTAACGCATTGACTACGTAATGGAAATTGAAAATTATAATCAAGAGATGAAAGTATCCATCATCATCCCCATATACAATGTTGAGAAATATATAGAGGGATGTATCGCTTCAGTTGCCAACCAGACATATAAAGACTATGAGATAATAGCTGTCAACGATGGTTGCACTGATTCAAGCATGGAAGTGCTCAAGGCATGCACTGAGAAATACAATCTCAAGGACAAAATACGCATCATCAACCACGACAGCAACAGAGGACCCTCTGCTGCAAGAAACGCCGGCATAAAGAACAGCAGCGCCGAATACCTGTATTTCCTCGACAGTGACGACATGATAACTCCCGACTGCATTGAAAAGCTGGTAGGGCAAGCAGTGCAAAACGGTGTGTGCGTCGATATGGTTGTAGGCGGCTACAGGGTTGACGACCCCAGGGGCACCCACCTCTATGTATGCGAATTAGCAAAGATAGAAAAAAGCCTGCTGAACCGCAAGGAATTCATCAGGGCATACTGCAAAGACATCATATACCCGATGGCGGTCAACAAACTTACAAGACGTGATTTCGTACTCAAGCACGGAGTGTATTTCGAAGAGGGACTGCTGCATGAGGACCTTATGTGGAGTTTTCAGGCGATGCTCCATATCAACAAAATAGGGATAGTAAACGAAGACACTTACATCTATTGCATAAGAGAAAACTCGATACAGACATCTCCGGGGTTCATGAAGCATTTCGAGGCATACTGCTACATAATAGGCAAGATGGCCGACATCATATTCAGCAGTCCGCTAAGGAGAAACAGACATGTTTATAACTTTCTGGAAACAGAGAAGCAGAGATATGCCATTCAATGCATCCGCAGCGGCAACGCACACTTGGTGCGCAAGCTATATGACGTAATACGCAGACATCCACATTACAATAAGAGAGAAGCCATGATGCGCTTCGGATGGCTGTCATACATGCGGAAACGCATACGCGAGAGAGACGAGCACTACAGCCTTCCATTCGAAGAAGGACTGCAGATGTTCATAAACATATCTGCTTCACATCTCAAATAACAGTGGGGACTTTTCACACTCCCCGCCACAATACGACAAACAGGTAACTCAAAAATGTCACTCAAAGATAGTACAATAGTCATAGCTCTTTTAGCCCGAGACTGCGCCACTGCACTGAAAGCAAACATCCAAAGCGTAGAACTGCTGGGCAGCATGTTTAAGGAATACCATGTCATGGTATATGAAAACAACAGCGTGGACGGTACTAAGGAAGTGCTTGCAGATTGGCAGAGGCAGAACAGCAATGTCACGGCAATCATGGAAGACCTGACGGAAGAAAAAAGCACTGAACGCCTTCCATATCCGGACAAAAGCACCTGCCGCATACAGAAGATGGTTCACTGCCGCAACCGCATACTGGAGGAAACGCGAAAAAGGTTTGAACCGGACTTGTTCTGCCTTATCGACATAGACATAGAGCGGTTTGATGCCTACTCGATAGTCAACGCTATAGAAAACGCTCCCGCAGACTGGGGAGGAATCTTTGCCAACGGAGCATATTACGCACGCTATTCCACCCATGAGCAACCACACTATCTGCAATACGACACCTACGCCTATGTTGACCAGGGCGTTGACCCAATGAAGTCAAAAGACTGGATAACAAAACGCGACTACCATCTCGTCACAGCAAGCAGGATGACATGGAAACTGCGCCATCATCCATACGTTCCCTGTCAATCAGCATTTGGAGGCATTGGCGTGTATCGGTGGGACATAATAAAAGAACAGAACTATGCCACCATACAGACTCCCGAACTGAAACCCGTCAAGGCGGCCCTGTGCGAGCATGTGCCATTCAACACAGCCATTACGAAGAAAGGCTATGCCAATTACATAGCGCGAGACATGAAGGTGGTTTACGGAACCGAACCAGCGAAGGAGAAAAAAGGCATCAACCGCTGGCAAAACCACTACAGGGCATTGTACTATTTCCATGCAAGGCCACGAAAAGCCATAAAGACACTGTGGCACATAGTCAAGGAACGGCTCGGCATGTACCCCTATGCCAAGTGACATTTATATACCACAAGCCACTAAGATCAAACATCCTGACGACACAGTCAGACAAATAAAAATTCTGAAGACATGAATATCCTGATAGACTGCCTCTCACTGGTACGAAAAAACGGTGCTGCCGAATATCTGCGCAGGATAATAGACGAACTGCTGAAGCGCACCGAGACAAGAAGCGACGTCACCCTCTACGGAGTTTACGATGCCGTCGAGGGCATAGCCTATGATGACGCGCAGCCAGAATGCATGGAAGGCAGAGGAATAAAGATGGTGGATGTATCTAATACCAATCTCGTAGAACTGACTGAGAGATACAGCATAGACACCTTCTTTATAGGATGTGTGCAGGTGGCAGAGAACTATAAAGAACTGAAAGACTTGAAATGCAAGGTCATAGTTGTGGTACACGACCTGGCATTCGAAGAAACACATCGTGAGGACATCGACATCTACCACAGAGCACAAAACAAATCTACTGCCAGTCTCATCAATTGGTTGCTGCTGCACAAGAAGAAAAGTCGCACACACAGCTGGTATATCGTTAATACCGTAAAACTCCTTTCCAACAATCCAAAGGCAGAAATAGTTGCTGTATCTAACTATACAAAAAACTCTATCCTGTATGCTTATGACGTACAGGAAGACAGAATACACGTATGGTACAGTCCGGAGCGCATATACATAGATGCCGACAACGAGCCAGAGAACCTAGAGTTGGCTTCACTATGCAGCAGCGGCAAGCAGTTTATGCTGTTGCTCGGCACCCAGCACCCTCTGAAGAACACGAGGAAAGCCGTTCATGCTTTTCAGAAATTTGCAGAGCGACACCCCGAATACTATCTTGTCACCACAGGCAAGATGCTCCCACAGCAGTTTCCTAACCACATACCGCTGCCATTCCTCAGCGACAACGACCTGCAGCAGGCTTACCGCCACTGCTGTGCACTGATATACCCCACCCTCTTCGAAGGTTTCGGTTATCCTCCCGTTGAGGTGATGCGATACGGCAAACCTGTGTTAGCATCCAACATCGGTCCCGTAAGAGAGGTGCTTGCCGATGCTCCCTTATATTTCTCTCCATTGTACGAAACAGATATATATCAGGCACTGAGTCTCTTTGCCATATCCGACTACAGTACACTGCAAAAGGCAAGCACCGACAGATACAAGGAGATAAGCGCCCGTCAGCAGTCAGACCTCGAAGCACTTCTCCGTTCCATCCTGTCATATGAATGAGAATGAATATCTCCCTCTCTCTATTTTCACTTTCTCTCTATACTTACGCTTAGCTTATTTTTCAGGCTAAGCAGAAACTCGTCTGCAACCAACCGCCAGTGCGCCATGCTCGGCACGTCATAGTTGCTCCACGCCGAACCGAAATAATAAGTATATGGCTCACCTCGGTATGTATGCACTACACCAAGGGCATGGTTCTTACTGCCTTTGTAAACTATGGTCTCATCCACTCCACTGGGATAGACTGTGCCTACATATATCTGCGACTGGTGAACAGCCGGATTGTCTGTAGGATCGGCATACAGTACATAGTCTTTACCAAGTATCACATTGTCCTCGCTGTGCAGCACCACACCCGAAGCCAGCGACATCGTTTCCACGATGCCGTCGTACCACACCGTCATCCTATTGAAATGCGAACCTTTGTCCAGCGACACTAAGCGGTGTTCCGTGATACCTTCTGCCGTAGTTCCATAGGTAAGTTCGGCAGTGAAACGCAGCGGTCCATTGTCCAGTATCTTACATTCTTTATAACAATATGGAAACAGCAGGCTGCCTTCTTTCATCAGTGCAGGAGCACCACATCCCAGACTGGCGCCAACGGCATAGCAGTCCATTCCATAGCCGTGATCCAAATGAAAAGAGTGGTTCATAAACACACTGTCGCCTTCTGCCTTTTGACCTGCCTTTCTCAACGAGTCACCCTGCTGCCATCCCAACATATGAAGGCGATAGCGCTCTTCTGCCACAAGGACAGGTGTATTCTTCACCCACACGTCGGTACCATACGATTTCTCACCGGTGCGCTGCAGTGCAGGTCCATACATGCGGTATATACCACGGTCATTCTCCCATGTGAGGTCATCCAACCGATTGTGATACACCTTGCCTGACACTCTGGACTCGAAGGTGCCCCCCTGCCCTGCCCGAACGGTATATGTTGCCTTTCCATTAGGTTGCATAGACACAGCCAAAAGAAGTTTACCGTCATAGCTTTTCTGACAGACAATCTCCTGGCCTATGGCATTCTTGACCACCAACGGTGTTTGAGTGTCAACACCGAGCAGACGGCATATAGTCTGCAAATCAGCCTCAACGACCTCATGACGCTGCATATCACTCGGATTGGTAATGATGAGCGACACTGTTTGTGCGCCAGCCTTTATTGAAAAAGCGATAACCGACAATGCGGTCAGTATGATGCAAAATATACTTTTCATACGATGATAATAATATCCGTTATTCTCTGTGAGATACAATAAAATACCCAGGTGTTTTACGGGGTAATGTTATGCTATAGGTAACACATAATCAACAAACAAGTGCAAAATTACGAAAAAAAATCAGAAAAAGCACTTGTTTGTCCCAACTTTTTTTGTAACTTTGTAGTTTGTATGAAGAAACAACAGATATGCATACTTGGCAGCACTGGTTCCATCGGCACACAGGCGCTGGAGGTGATTGCCGAGCACAGCGACAGATTTGAGGCCTACTGCCTTACTGCCAACAACAAGGTGGAACTGCTTGCCGAACAGGCACGTAAGTACAAGCCGGCGGCAGTGGTGATAGCCAATGAAGATAAGTATGACACGCTCGTCGGTCTGCTTGACGACTGCCCCGACATTAAGGTGTATGCCGGTGCAAAGGCTTTGTGCGACATCGTGCAGGCTGAGCCCATCGACATGGTGCTTACGGCTATGGTGGGTTTCGCCGGACTGGCACCAACCATCGAGGCCATCAAGGCACGCAAGAAGATATGCCTTGCCAACAAGGAGACGCTGGTGGTGGCTGGCGAGCTGATTTGCGAACTGGCGCAGCAGTACCATGCGCCGATACTTCCCGTTGACTCAGAGCACTCTGCCATTTTCCAGAGCATCGTGGGCGAGGGAAGCAACGAGGTGGAAAAGATTCTGCTCACTGCAAGCGGCGGTCCGTTCCGCCTGAAGTCTCTCGATGAGATGCGCACCATGACTGCTGCCGATGCACTGAAGCATCCCACATGGGACATGGGTGCGAAGATTACAATCGACTCGGCATCGATGATGAACAAGGGCTTTGAGGTAATCGAGGCCAAATGGCTCTTCGGTGTGGATGCCGACAAGATACAGGTGTTGGTACACCCGCAGTCTATCGTACACAGTGCGGTGCAGTTCCGCGACGGTGCGGTGAAGGCACAGCTTGGCGTGCCCGACATGCGACTGCCCATACAGTATGCCTTCACATATCCCGACCGTTTGCCGATGAGTGGCGAAAGACTCGATTTCTTCAAGCATAGCCTTGAGTTCTTCGAACCCGACCTGAAGAAGTTCAAGTGCCTGGCATTGGCTTTCGAGGCCATCAAGCGAGGCGGCAATGCCTGCTGTGTGGTCAACGCTGCCAACGAGATCGTCAACCTTGCCTTCCGCCAGGGACAGATAGGTTTCCTTGACATGGGCGACATCATAGAGCGCACACTCGACAAGGCCACTGTCATAAAGAAGCCTACATACGAAGACTATATCAATTCTGACGCAGAGGCAAGGAAACTCGCTTCTCAACTAATAGGATAAATCATAATTCTTAACTCTTAACTTTTAATTCTTGTGGAAGTATTTCTCATCAGAACATTACAATTTATTCTTGCAATAACAATCCTCGTGGCACTGCACGAGGGCGGACATTTCTTTTTTTCAAAGCTCTTTGGCGTAAGGGTCAATAAGTTCTACATCTTCTTTGACTGGAAATTCTCTCTTTTCTCCACCAAGTTTAACTGGTGGCGCAAGTTGCGTGGCAAGGTTGACGAAAACGGTAAGGTCATTCCCGCCAAGAAGAAAGAAGACGGTTCATACGAATATGAAGGCACAGAGTATGGTCTCGGCTGGATTCCACTCGGCGGCTACTGCCAGATAGAAGGCATGATTGACGAGACACAGCACGACGTGGAGAAACTCAAGCAACCGGCCAAGCCGTGGGAGTTCCGTGGCAAGCCTTGCTGGCAGCGCCTGCTTATCATGATAGGCGGTGTGCTTGTCAATTTCTTGTTGGCACTCGTCATCTACTGCGGCGTATTCTTCGCATGGGGCGAGGACTACTATGCACTCAAGGATATGCCTTACGGCATGAAGTTTAACGAGCAGGCTTTGGCACTCGGATTCCGCGACGGCGACAAGCTCATCGGCACCGAAGAAGGCGACTTCCGTGAGTTTAACGCAAACATGTTGCGCTCACTCACCACTGCCAAGGAAGCAACAGTGCTGCGCGACGGCAAGCAGGTGAAGATTCAGCTGCCGGGCAACCTCTCCCTGCTCGAGATGCTGAAGTCAGAGCCGGTGTTCTGTCGTCCGTTCGTACCTGCAGAGATAGACTCTATCATTCCAAACACTGCAGCAGCGAAGAGCGACATGAAGAAAGGCGACCGCATCATTGCACTCGGCACGAAGCCCATAGACTCATGGAACGCCTTCACCTACGAGAGCGGGCGCATGGCCGACGCACTGAGCGACTGCAAGACGAAAGCCGACTCACTGAAGGTCCTGACCACCGTGGTGACATATATAAGTAAGGAGAAGGGCGACACTGCCACCGCCGCCGTAGTGTTCGACAACGAGGCACACCTCGGCGTGGGTATGACCACCGTGGCAAACTACATGAAGCCGACACACATCAGCTATAACCTGCTGACCTGCATACCTGCCGGCATAGGCTATGCGCTGGACATGCTGGGCGGTTATGTCAGCGACCTGAAGTATGTGTTCACGTCAGAAGGAGCCAAGCAACTCGGCGGTTTCGGAGCCATCGGCAGCATGTTCCCACCGGTATGGGACTGGCACATATTCTGGATGATGACGGCATTCCTGAGCATCATCCTTGCCTTCATGAACATCCTGCCTATCCCCGCACTCGACGGCGGTCACGTGATGTTCCTGCTCTATGAGATGATTTTCCGCCGCAAGCCCGGCGACAAGTTCATGGTATATGCCGAATACGTAGGCATGGGCATCCTGCTCCTGCTGATGGTAGTGGCAAACCTCAACGACGTACTCCGCTTCTTCGGAATCATGCATTAAGAAGCAAGAAACGACATCAGGCATACGATTAATCCCCCGCTGATTACCAGTGGGGGATTAGTAGTTGTATCAAACTGTTTATACGTTTTCCGAATACAAAGATAATACTTTTTCCTCAATTAAGTAATGTCTTCTGCTGCCATTGCTGGGGCATCCTCTGGTGTGTCGTATCGTTTGGGGCTGCGGTCTTGAAGGAAGATCTTGTTGAGGGTGTAGGTGAGGGATTCTAAGGTCCTTTCACGGACTTTCGGCTTCAGTTCACATTCCCAGATTACGATGCTGTGCCATCCCATTGAGGCGAGTTGTTGCTTTACAGCTTTGTCCCTCTCTTGGTTCCTCCGTATCTTCGCCACCCAGAAATCCCGATTAGTCTTCGGAATCTTACAACACTCGCTATTCACTATTAACTTTTCACCATTCACTTGTGGCAACGCCACGTTGTGGCCGTGCCAGAAACAGCCGTTCACAAAGATGCATGTTCTGTACTTGAGCATCACAATGTCTGGTTTTCCCGGCAGTCTCGGGTGGTTCAACCTGTATCTGTAGCCACGTCCCCACAACCATTTGCGCACGACCATCTCAGGCTTGGTGTCCTTGCTGTGGATGGCCGCCATGTTTGCATGCCGCTGTTGTGTGGTTATGGTGTCGCTCATATTTTTATTTATTCTTCCCTTTCTTACTTATTGCTTTGATGCTGTCAAGATAAGCCTGTTCTACAGGAGAGATTGAATTTACTTGCCATTTGCGGTACTCAGTCTCTGCTTTTTTCATAGCCTCATCATGACTTACCTTTCCAGCATCAAGAAGAAGTTGTTCTCCTGTGGATGACAGGATGTTGTCAAGTTGACTAACATAATCATCCATATACATTGGATTATGGCGTAGAGCTTGGATTTCAGCGAAATCAAAATATCCAGAAACAATGTTGTTTAGAATCTTTAGTTCATCTGGTGTAAGGTAGTTTTTTGCAATCTTAGCCTCTCGCAGTGTTGGCCAATCACCTTTGAAATTACTCATACCCATGAAATCCTTCTCTGCATCAGCCCTTTCAAAAATAACCTCAGCAGCCGTATGTCCATGAGCTGCAAAATGCAGTTTGTTTTGAACGATTTTGAAAAACTCAATAGACAGATCGCTCTTGGGGTTATAATCTACGGCTGTGGCATACAGATCAAGAACCTGGCGATACATAACCTTTTCGCTTGAACGAATGTCGCGAATTCGGTCAAGAAGTTCTTTCCAATAGTTACCGCCTCCAAGTTGTTTCAGACGTTCGTCATCCATGGTAAAACCTTTGATTATATATTCCTTCAAGCGCTCTGTCGCCCATTTGCGGAAGTGGGTTGCAACTTTGCTGCGGACACGATAACCAAGGGATATAATCATGTCAAGATTGTAGTATGGCAACTCTCTTTCTACCATTCGAGAGCCTTCTTGACGAACCTGTCGGAATTTCCGACAGGTTGCAGACACTTCTAGTTCTCCCTCTTCATAAATATGTTTAATATGCTCAACAACGTTGGTACGTGATGTCTGATATAAATCGCACAATTGTTGTTGAGTAAGCCAAACAGTTTCGTTTTCAAGCTTAACGTCAATGCGAGTGTTGCCATCTTCGCTTTGGTATATTATGATGGGATTATTCTGTTCTAACATTATATAATTCTCTTATTGATTATTGTAATAACTATTTAAGCATCTCTACTACCTTTATATCAGCAGGCAACCATTTCACGCTGTCCAAATCCTTTGTTTTGAGCCATCGTGCAGCTTCATGCTCGTTCAGGTGTAGCGACTCTGATTGCAGCGAACATAGGTAGCAGTGCATTGTCAAGTGAAACTTTGGATAGTCATATTCTACAGTGCAAAGAAAATCATCCACACTGATATCCGTTGATAGTTCCTCACGTATCTCCCTTTTCAGGGCCTCCTCCGGTGTCTCTCCCGGTTCCATCTTTCCCCCGGGAAACTCCCACCAGTCCTTCCACTCACCGTATCCCCGTTGGGTGGCAAAAATCTTATCATCTTTGCGGATAACCGCTGCTACTACTTCTATTGTCTTCATCGCTTATGCTGCACTTAAGTGAATGACCACATCGAGGTTATACATCATCACCTCACCAGACCATTTGTCCGAAGGTATCCTAATTTTTTTGTAAGCATCGGACAAATGGAGTTCACCGCTTTCTTCTATCTGTGACAGATGACAGCTAATGTTCTGTTGGGTCACCCCAAATAACTCTGCCATTCTCTGTTGTGAAAGCCTGAAAGTCATAGCCCAT
>JAEEHW010000086.1 GCA_016281055.1 Prevotella sp. | reverse complement strand
GGTTCCACCTCTTCCCATTCCGAACAGAGAAGTTAAGCCCGTTTGCGCCGATGGTACTGCAATGCAATGTGGGAGAGTAGGAAGCCGCCTCCTTTTACAGAAGACTCTGGATAACAGAAATGTTTTCCAGGGTCTTTTTTTTGTTTTCATGGTTTTGCCTAATTATAGTGGCTATAGTTGTAATAGTGACTATAGTAGTAATAGTAGAATAGTTATAGTGATTAATGTAGTACACTGGCTGCAGTAATAGCAGTGTCGATAGTAGTTTACAGTAGTTTACGGGATAATTTGCCGGATATTTCTGTGTAAAGGGTTTTGTTGTTTGAAAAAAGTTTTGTACCTTTGCATATAGGAATGTTTATTGAGAGGAATTTAAATGTATTATTAACCAGATTTGAAAATCTATATATAAATTGAAAGCATGATGAAGAATTTATTCTCAATTATTACGATGATGTTATTTGCAGTTTGTGTCCACGCACAGACTATTCGCAAAGGTGACAAATTCTTTGACGGTGCAACGCTTTACACTGTACAGGATGTACGTATGAACAAATATGTATATATGACGGGCTCGGATGATAGTGAATTATCGCTTGAAAAGGTTGATGGAAAAGCAGGTATGTACACTCTTCAGCCCAGTCGTCAGGCAGATGATGCTCCGTTTGGTGCACAATTTGGTTGGCGTGTTCAGTACATTCGTCAAGATGGTATGAATTTCCTTGCACTGCGTAAACCCAGTGGTGATGCTATGTGGATTTTTGTTCTTACACCAGATGATATAGACGATTGCATAGAACAGCAGCGACTGATGAAACAGGAGTTGCCAAGTGAGATAACATCAAATACACTCCTAAACCGTCATTATCTTGCAGAAATTCCAAACAAGAAAGAATTACGATTGATGCGAAACGAGATTCTTGCCCGTCATGGATATCGATTCAAGTCTAGGGATTTGCAGGAATGGTTTGGTCAGCAGTTTTGGTATAAACCAGGCAATAACAATAATGCAATAAAGTTAAATATCATTGAGCAAACCAATGTACAGATCATAAAGAGTGAAGAAGATGCTCGAGGTGATGAATAAATATAGTATAGTGATGAATAAATATTTTCTTTTTACAGTTGCCATGCTGGCATTTATAGCATGTGGCAACAAGACTGCTAACAGTAGTAACCTACAAGATTCTACAGCCGTTGCAGATTCGGTATCAGGAGTTGGGTCATCTGATTTGTGGTCAGAGGATGCGGTAGAATCCCAGGTACGGAAGATGTATGCACGACTGAATGATATGGACAAACGTGGAATTGTTAGCATATCACTGTTGGATAAGGAATTCTGTACAGGTTATTTCAATGGGCTCAAGCAGAATATTGAAAAACATGATGCAAATGCTATGGGCGACAACCGTTTCTATGGTGACGAAGAGGGTTATCGTTGGATGCATGGTAAGATGCCATTGACTATTGAGTCTGTTAAGGTGGAACTTCTGACAGGAAACATGGCCAATGCAACAGTTCGCTTTGCTACGAAGAATGGTGGGTCGAATGAGATAACACTTGAAATGTGGTTAGAGAATGGACAATGGCGTGTTAATAACTTCATTGACACAAAAGCATTTGGCAAGAATGGTTTTATCGGTATGATGGAACGATATGCAAGGGATAATAATATTCCATTTGAGGCGGGTGAAGAATCAGCTGAGGGTTCAACGCCATCGACTGCCGACTATGATGTTAGTGTTAGAACCACAGACCTTGACAGTGAAAAGCCACGTTATGAGGCCATAATCAGGATTAATGGCAAAACTGTACAGGTGGCAGAAGGTTATACAGAAGGTTATCCACAAGATATGCTTAAGTCATTTGGTAATGTGTGGCAGGCCGACGTTAATTTCGATGGTTATGACGACGTTCTCATCAGTCTTGGTCTGGAACCTGTGAGCGATCAGGTGTTTAAGTTGTATGATGCATGGATATACAATCCTAACGATGGAAAATTCCATAAATCTCCAACATTCCGTGACATCTGTAATCCAGAGATTGATGCAAAGAAAAAGCGAATCCTAAGTCATTATGTAGCCCGTGATGGTCATACTAAAGTGTATAGTGCACATTATTGGCAGCGTGATGGCAGCATACAGGAAATGGGTGACAGTTGGACGAAATGATTTTCTGCACCAGTCTGGTGACAGTTTGGTGTAATACTGCACAGAGGCTCCTTATACATTATTGTTGAAAGAGCCTCTGTGTCATTTTAATAGGGTAGGGCTTTATAGCCTCTCACCACAGTGCTTGCAGTAGTTGGCACTGAGGTCTGTCTTCTGGTTGCAGCGTGGGCAGTGTCCGTTTCTCCCTTTTTTCTTTGTCACGTCTATCATTGTGGCAGAGACGATGCCGGTAGGAACTGCAATTATGGTATAACCGAGAATCATTACCAGTCCTGACAGGAATTTTCCGATGCCAGTGGCAGGCGTGATATCTCCGTATCCCACGGTTGTCAGAGTTACTATTGCCCAGTATATGCTGGTTGGAATATCAGTGAACTGTGTACCGGGTTTATGACACTCAACTATATACATTATGGTGCCAATGATACAAACCAAAACCACGACAAAGAGGAAATACACCAAAATCTTGTTCATACTGCGGCGTATGCTCTCCAATAATAGTATTCCTTCGTTTATGAATGTGAAGAGTTTGAGTACGCGGAATATACGTGTGAGACGGAAAGTCCTCATCACAGAGAAATACCTTAGTGGTGGGAAGAATATGCTCAACAACTGTGGCAGTGTGGCAAGCAGGTCTATGATACCGAAGAAACTTAGTACGTAATCTCGTTTTACTGGTGAGCAGTAAACGCGCAGTACATATTCCACTGCGAAGATGAAGCTAAGTATATATTCCAGTATTATAATGGAGAATTTTATTATTCCTTTCGTCGTCATGTCAAGTGACATTAGAGCTTGAAAGGAGAAATCATCCACTTTTACTACACTCTCCATGGCGGCACTGATAGCGCACAAGACTATCGCCACCATTATGGTGATGTCAACGGGGCGTGACCATCGGTCTTCGTCGGTGAAGAGAATGTGGTGCAGGCGTTCCTTGTCTTTAAGTATATGTCTTAGTCTGCTGAAGAAATATGTAATTGTCATCTGACTTTTCAATTAGAATAGCGAACAAATCACCAAAACAAAGATGTCTTGGTTTCCTGTATTTCGTTTGTTTTATGTGCAAAATTAGAAAAAAATAATGTTTTGTGCAAATATTTCTTAAATAATGTTTGCTACATAGGAAAATATTAGTAATTTTGCACATTGAGAAAGTAAGCAAACACAATGAAACAACGCGTAATAATATCAAATGTTCTTGAGGCAGACCTTGCTGCTGCTATTGCAGACTGCAAATACGACCGTCTCTTTGTATTGACTGACGATACTACACTTGAGAAGTGTTGGCCAGTGATTAATGATTTCACCTGTCTGAAGGAAGCGCAGATGATAACCATCGGAGCTTCCGACGTGCAGAAGACCCTTGGTTCTACCGTACATGTGTGGGAAGAACTGCAGAAGGGTGGTGCCACACGTCATTCTCTGCTCATCAATCTGGGTGGAGGGATGGTTACCGACCTTGGAGGTTTTGCTGCAAGCACCTTCAAACGTGGCATTAATTTCATCAATATCCCTACGACTCTGCTTTCCATGGTGGATGCATCGGTGGGCGGAAAGACTGGTATCAACTTTGGAGGGTTGAAGAATGAGATTGGAGTTTTCAATGATTCCAGATATGTAATACTTTGCACGGAGTTCCTTCGAACGCTTGATGCAAAGAACATGTGTTCGGGTTATGCGGAGATGCTCAAGCATGGTCTTATCAACCGTGATGGTGTTGCTATGTGGCAGGAACTCGTAGCCTTTGACATCCTGGAACCCGACTTGATACAACTGCAGCGTATGATAGCAGATTCTGTAGCTGTAAAGGAACGCATTGTTGAGGAAGACCCACACGAGCATGGCATACGCAAGGCTCTGAATCTTGGACACACCGTAGGTCATGCCTTCGAGTCATGGGCTATGCATAAAGACACCCCTATACTTCATGGATATGCCGTGGCATACGGTATTATTGCAGAACTCTATCTTGCTGTCGTGAAATGTGGATTCCCTACAGACATCATGCGTCAGGCTGTGCACTATATCCGTGAGACATACGGCATACTTCCTATAACATGTGATGACTATCCCGAACTATTACAGTTGATGACACACGACAAGAAGAATACTGCAGGTGAGATAAACTTCACCTTGCTTGGCGGCATCGGTGACATTCGCATCAATCAGACTGCAACAGAAAAAGAAATAGAGGAAGCACTTGATTTCTTCAGGGAAGGCTAAAAGACATATCAGGTCATAACAAATAGGTGTTATGACGACAATATATAAAAAGGAGCGACATATATCATGCCGCTCCTTTTTATATTATTATGCAATATGTTTTTTATTTTGCATACAGTGCAACGATAGCCTCGTAGAGCTCCTGCTTGCCAGAAGTCTGCTTTGGCTCGTTCACCTTCTTGCCATACTCGTAAACCTGCTCCAGTGTGAGCTTGCCGTCCTCGAAGTCCTTACCCAGACCGCTGTCGAATGAAGCATAGCGCTCCTTCAGCATCTTAGGCAGTTCAGACTTCTCCATGATCTCTACTGCATTGAGCAGTGCGCGTGCGCAAGCGTCCATGCCTGAGATGTGTGCGATGAAGATGTCCTCAAGGTCGGTAGAGTTACGACGTGTCTTAGCGTCGAAGTTTGTACCACCTGTGCCGAGACCGCCGTTGCGTACGATCTGCATCCAAGCCTGTGTCAGCTCGAAGTTGTCGATTGGGAACTGGTCGGTATCCCATCCGTTCTGAGCGTCGCCGCGGTTAGCGTCGATAGAACCGAGCATGCCGTTGTCAACAGCCACTGCGAGTTCGTGCTCGAAGGTGTGGCCTGCCAGTGTAGCGTGGTTCACCTCGATGTTCACCTTGAAGTCCTTGTCCAGACCGTGAGTCTTCAGGAAGCCGATGACTGTCTCTGTGTCAACGTCATACTGGTGCTTAGAAGGCTCCATTGGCTTTGGCTCGATGAGGAATGTGCCCTGGAAGCCCTTTGAGCGAGCGTAGTCGCGTGCCATGCCGAGCATGGTAGCCATGTGCTCTTTCTCACGCTTCTGGTCGGTGTTCAGAAGGCTCATGTAACCCTCACGGCCACCCCAGAATACATAGTTCTCAGCGCCGAGCTTGATACCAGCGTCGATAGCGTTCTTGATCTGCACGATAGCGCGAGCTACAACGTCGAAGTCTGGGTTTGTAGAAGCACCGTTCATATAGCGTGCGTTGCCGAATACGTTAGCGGTTGACCACAGCAGTTTGATGCCAGTTTCCTTCATCTTCTCCTGCAGGTAGTCAGTGATAGCCTTGAGGTTTGCCTCATACTCCTCTACGCTGTTACCCTCAGCAACGAGGTCAACGTCGTGGAAGCAGAAATAAGGGATACCGAGCTTCTGCATGATTTCGAAGCCAGCGTCAGCCTTGTTCTTTGCTATTTCTACAGCGTTGGCACCCTGGTTCCATGGGAATGTCTTTGTGCCGCCGCCGAACTGGTCAGCGCCCTCTGCGCACAGTGTGTGCCACCATGCCATAGCGAAACGCATCCAGTCTTTCATTTTCTTGCCAGCCACTACGCGCTCAGCGTCATAGTAGTGGAATGCCATTGGGTTCTTTGACTCTGGACCCTCGAATGGGATCTTGCCAATCTCTGGAAAATACTCTTTTGCCATTTTTGTTTACGTTAATTAAGTGAATATTTATTTTTTTGTTGAATCTTTATTGTCTATTATAGCCTACGGCGTACCATGAATTATCATGAATGTCATGAATTATATCATAAATTATTATCTTCGTCATCAAATGGATTATAGTTTACGTTTATGGGTGTCATATTTTTGTCTGCCATATTACACTCATTAGTGTTCGCATCCCTTATCCATCTTTCTCCCTGTAAAGATTTTGTACCAAAATTTATTAGTAATCCCACTTCTTTATTTGTTAAACGGAGATAGTTGCATAATTGTGCACGATGTGCTGAACATAATTTGGAAACGGATTTCAACTCTATTATTATATCATTTGCTACGATATCCATTCTAAAGCCCTTACCCAGTTCCCTATTCTTATATACTACAGGAGCCTCTACTTCGCGAACATTATTTATGCCATTGTCTGTCAGTTCTATTGACAGAGCGTCTCGATATATAGATTCCAGCAGGCCAAAACCTAATTCACGGTGAACCTCCATTGCTGCGCCTATAATTTTGTATACATCGTTTGTGTATCTCTCGATTCCGTTCAAATTAAATTTATGGATAAATTAATGGAATTTATGGAAATTCATGGTGCCTCGCAGAGTTTTACAGTCTTGCCTTCCAGCGCAGGTATGCCTCCTGGTATTCTGCGGCATTTGCCGTGTCGGGCTCTATTGTGGCGATGCGCTTCAGGGTTGAGAAGGCTTCTACGTTGTCCTTGTAGATGCCTGCGCCTATGCCAGCACCCTTGGCTGCACCTACTGAACCGTCGGTCTCGAGGAGTTCGATGGTTGCACCCGATGTCGATGCCAGCGTGTCGCGGAATATCGGTGACAGGAACATGTTTGCCTTGCCGGCGTGGATCTTCTTTATGTCCATGCCCATCTGACGCATTATCTCCATGCCATAGCAGAAAGAGAATACTATACCTTCCTGAGCGGCACGCACGATGTGCGAACGGTTGTGCTTGTTGAAGTTCACACCCTTTATCTGACAACCCACTTCCTTGTTCTCCAGTACACGCTCTGCACCGTTGCCGAACGGAGTTATGATAACGCCGTCTGCGCCGATAGGTGCCTGAGCAGCGAGGTCGTTCATCTCTGGGTAAGACAGGTCTGGGGTGATGTTGCGGTGTACCCATGCGTTGAGGATGCCCGTACCGTTGATGCAGAGCAGTACGCCGAGACGGTCAAGCTCTGTGGTGTAGTTTACGTGTGCGAAGGTGTTCACACGGCTCTTCGGATCGTAGTTTACCTCGCCCAGCACTCCATATACAACACCTGAGGTACCTGCTGTAGAAGCAATCTCACCTGGGTTGAACACATTCAGCGACAGAGCATTGTTTGGCTGGTCACCTGCGCGGTAGCTTATAGGTGTACCCTCTGCCAGTCCTGTCTCCTCTGCAGCGGCCTTGCTCACCTGACCCTGGACAGCAAACGTAGGTACTATGTCGGCTATCATGTCGTCATGGAAACCGTAGTAGTCGAAGAGGAACTTGGCTGGGCGCTTCTCCTTGAAGTCCCACATCATTCCCTCTGACAGTCCGCTGATGGTGGTGTTGATTTCACCGCTGAGTTTCATTGCGATGTAGTCGCCGGGGAGCATCACCTTATATATACGGCTGAACAGCTCAGGCTCGTTCTCCTTCACCCATGCCAGTTTTGCGGCAGTGAAGTTGCCTGGAGAGTTGAGCAGATGTGTCAGGCACTGCTCACTTCCGAGAGCGCCGAATGCCTTATCGCCGTATGGTACGGCGCGTGAGTCACACCAGATGATGCTGTCGCGCAGCACTTCGCCCTGCTTGTCCACGCACACCAGACCGTGCATCTGGTATGATATGCCTATCGCCTTGATGTCGCTGCCGCTGACACCAGCCTCTGCCATTATCTTCTTCAGTGCGAGTTTTGCATTCTGCCACCACATGTCGGGAGCCTGCTCTGCCCATCCGGCTTTCAGCGCCTTAATGGGTGCTTCGCTTTCAGGAAAGAATGCAGTAGCTGCCATCTGGCCAGATTCTACATCTACGAGTGATGCCTTTACACTTGACGAGCCGACATCAAAGCCCAATAAATATTGTTTTGCCATTGTTTTGGTTATTTGTACTGTTTACACTTTGATTGACTTAAATCTTCGCAAAGGTAATAAATTTTCTTGTGACGAACAAAAAAGTATAGGTGAAAAATGTTTAAATGAAACATTTTTCACCTATAGAATGAATGTTTCTCTAATTCTGCAATCACTGCTTTAGGTACGAGAGCGGTTAGATTCTGTTTGTTTTTTATCATCCTTCGTATCTCTGTGCTTGATACGGGGAATAGCGGAAGCTCATACACTTGCACTTTCTTCGCATTTTTTGGCGGTTGTCTCACCTCTTCTCCGCTTCTTGGATACACTGCTATTTCATATTCGCGCAATATGTCTTTATGGTGTGCCCACTTGTCGAAGTGTTCCCAGTTATCGCCTCCTATTATCAGCACAAACTCATCTTGGGGATAATCCTGTTTCAAGTGCTGAAGTGTATTCCATGTGTATGATGGCCGCGGCAGGTGAAACTCGTAGTCGCATGCCTTCAGTCGTGGTTCTTCTTCCAATGCGGTCTTTGTGAGGTGCAGTCGCACTTCCTCTGGTGCGAGGTCAGACTGCGTTTTCAGCGGATTCTGTGGTGACACCATGTACCACACCTCGTCAAGCTGTGCCACGCTCAGCATGGCACGTCCCAGTTCCACATGTCCATTATGTATAGGGTTGAATGACCCTCCGAATAATCCTATCCGCATTTTTCATTTTTCACTTTTCACTCTGAGCGAAGCGAAGCCCTCACTCTGCACACACTGCCCTGATGCTGAAGCCGTAGTAGCGTGACTTGTCGCTTATCGTGCCGGATGAGAAGTCGAGGCAGCGGCCGTTGCTTGGATTTGTTTCAGTGATGCAGTGGCCCCAGTATCGTCCTACTGTGCCGGCACTGCGCAGTGAACTGTTGTAGCGGTAGCCGGCGCAAGGCAGGAAGATGGTGTTGCCGTTAGGACCGGTCACCTCGTAGCCCGCCACACCATCATACTTGGTGTTGCCCTTGGCCTGCAACTTCCAGTTACATTTCTCACGGAGCTCTATGATTTCATCACATGTCGGCACGCGCCATTTTGCGCCCCAGTTTATTATTGCCGCGTCATCGTCTGGCTCAAGCCTTATCATGTCGTCTTTCACTCCGTATTCTTCGTTGGTGCAATATTTCGTCAACTTGTTGTAGCCACCGTCACAGTATGCATAGTTGGCCCAGTTGAACGGTGCTCCGCTTTCATTGTATCCAGTCGTGATGCCCCATGCGAAGTAATCGCCGTATTCGCTCGGCTTCGTTGCACCCAGGTTACATGTAGCCCATTTCACGCTCAGGCCGAGGTCCACGGCCTCGCGAGTGTCTGAACTCTCCACTATGAACATCTTCACGTCACCATAGTGTGGCGTGCCGTCTATAATGGCGTATGCGCGGTAGTACCATGTATCAACGGTCAGCGGCAGCGTTACCACGTAGTAGCTTTCATCATCCACCTCATTGGCTTTCACACAGAAATCGCTCACAGTCGGGATGGAATCCCTTGAATAGCACACACCCACGGTGAGTGAGCGGTATGTGCCTGTTCCCATGTTGAGCATAGATGCCACGCTGAAGTTGCTTGCGTCTATGTCGCCTGTCGTCACCACTTTCTCTCCTGTGGTGCGGAATGCGTTTGTTATGCCGTAGCTTACATATCCGTCCATTATGGCGTATGGGCGGTAATAATATGTAGTGTCGCCGTTGAGTGCCGTCAGGTTGACGGTATAGTTGCCATCCTCATCCCTGTCGATGCCAGCCACCACACCATCTTCCGTTGAAGGCTCCGACATTGTGCTGTAGCATACTCCGTATGTCAGCGTGTTGTATTCCAGTGTACCGAGGCTCATGCCTGAAGCCACCTTCGCACTGTAGCTGGTGATGTCTGTGGCGGTACCTGTGGTGAAACCTATACCTTGTCCTTCTGTAGTGAAACTGTGTACCTTGCCGTATATGAAGGTGCCGGCGAGGTTGATGAATGCCCGGTAATAATAAGTCGTTGCCGGTGCAAGGCTTGTTATTTCGATGTCATATTTTCCTTCTTCGTCAATAGACGCAAGGCTTACCGTCTTCTGGCGTCCGTTGGTTCGTGTGGGAGTACCGTCCATGGCATATATTATTCCCACGCTGGTTCCCGCGTCGTCCTTGCCTTCAAGGTTGTTTGCCCATCCGGATACCGAAGCGTTATATACTCCTATGTCTGTCGCATCACCCGTGGTTACAGGGTCAAGCCAGTCGTCATCTGACGGTTCGTTATTCTCTATTACCCAGTAAATGCTGTCAAGATCGTCAACATAGTGTTCCACGGTCTTGCCGCCCGACAGACACAATACCATCTTGTATTTCTGCGCTTGCACTGTGGTCAGCAGTGCTGTCAGCAATATGTATGTTAGTATCAGTCTTGTCTTCATGGTTAATTTAGGTTTCTTATATCACGTATATTTTCAATGGCAAATCTACAAAAAAAAATAGAATCAACAAAATTTTTTGAGAAAAATTTTGTTCAAAAACGGAAAAAACATCAATATACACCAATAAATCGCAAAAGTGGAGGCCTTTTGGGACCTCCACTTTTGCTTTTATGTAATTAATTTACTGTTCGTCAATGTTAAACCAACCTGTGGCTTCCTTTGCATCCATGTCGTTAGTTTCTTCTTCTGGGTCCTGATCAACCAGTGAGACGTTCATCAGTGACTGCATCTGCTCCAATCGCAACGCATCCAGCATTGGCTCTATATATTCTTTTTTCATAATACTTGTCCTTTCTTTTAATGAGTTTACTTTATACGTGCGCTGAATTTACTTTATCTGTGCACCAGCTGCATTGAATACGCCGTTGGCATTCTCAATTACGAACTGGCCGTTCTTTACATATTTCTTGGCAGCTGCCACTTTCTCCACTTCCGTTACGGCAGTCACTTCAGTTGCTTCTTCCTCGTCGCCAAAGATAAAGAATGTCTCCTTTGCGCCGGCAGATGGGTTGTAAGGCAGATAGGCCTTGCCTGGAAGGAATTCATTTCCTGTGTATTTCTTGAATGTCTTGCCGCTGAGTGCCAGAGCACCTTCTATTGATGCCAGACCTGCTGCAGTAGTGGTAGGCTTGAGGTCGTTGGCACCGAGTGCAGCCGCTGTTTTCTGATAGTTGAATTTGACGGTAGCACCAGGTTTGCCATATATCAGTACACCATTGTATGCTGGTACCACGTTGCCTTCTATAGGCTGTGCGTCAATCTTGTCGCCTGAGAATGTGCAGGTGTAAGCCTGTGCGCCGTCAACATACACGTTCTTTTCACCAGAATATGTGGCAAAACCTTCAGGGTTGAGGGTTATGGAACCTTCAAGGATGGTGTAGTCGATTACTGCATAGTAGCAGAACTGTGATTCATTGTTATCGGTGAACGTAAGTTCGTCTTCCACGTCGTCAAGGGCGAATACGCGGACATCAGGATCGTCCAAGTCTGTGAAGGAGGCCATGGCGATAGAACTGTTGTCGTATGTGTGTCCGTCCACCTCTGCCCAGTAGTTCTTGTTGTTCGTTGCTTCAGGCAGATTCACATAGCTGTAGAAAGTGATGCGGTTTGCACGATAGCCAGGTGGCAACAATATTCTTGATTGACGGCCCTTGGAAGCCTTGATGGTAGTGTAAGCCAAATCACTGCCAGGAAGTATTTTCTTACCCTCACCTGTTATTTCTATGGCCCAATCCTGATATTCGGTATCGTCATTACCAACCAATGCGGCTTCGGCGGCACCATCGCTGCTTACGTCGAGCGTCATGTCAGTATCGTTATAATACAGTATGATGGATGAAGATCCGGGCTTTGCCTTTACTGCAGCAACATTATGGCTGACAATCTCTGATGTAAGCGTTCCACCGCCTACTACAGCCTTGGCTTTAACGGTCGCGTCATTGTCCTGAATGGTGAATGGACGGGTAAACTCCACCCATGTAGTTCCATTGTCAAGTGAATAGAAGATAGTTGCGATGTCTGTAGCGCAATCTATCTCTACAGTGCCATTGATGTCAATAAACGTTGGATCTGCTACGGAAGATATCACCTTTATTTCACAGGTATTTGTGATAGCAGGATTACCTACAGGATTGTCGTTACCGTCTTTCTCCACAATCACACAATAGTAATATTGTGTTCCCACTGCAGAAATATCCGGGGTATAAGTGGAACTGTTAGCGCCCACTATGGCTATGCCGCCGCTTGTGCTGTTTGAAGAGTTGATGTACCACTGGTACTCCAAATGGTCGTTGACGGCATCAACCATGTTTACCTCTACAGCCAATGGGGTTGCACTTGGTGTTCCCAGAGCGTATCCTGCATTAAGTGGCATAGTTTTCACTGTAGGACTGCTGGCAGAAGCCTCGGTGACAGAAACGAAATAGATACCAGTCTCAGAATCCTGAGTAATAGTTTGTGTGCCTGGCGCAACTCCAGTGATAGTGTACACACGTACTAATGAATCACCAGCGTTCGGGGTATTTACACCTACAGAATTAGCGATGGTGTTACCGTTAAACTTGAACTGATTGTCTGGATTTGCGGAGGTTGCCTGAACAATGACAACCGTCGCCGTACCATTGGTATGGAACGATATACTGCTCTTTGAATTCATTTTCAGAGCTGCGAGGAACTTAGTGCCGTTATATTTACCACCATATTTCGTGTTGAATCCACCACCAGAGTTAACGGTAAAGTAATTGACGTCAGAAGCATCCACACCGTTGTCAAGCCTCAGTGTATAGGTATTATCCGCCCACATGCCCAATGAGCATAGGACACTTACGAATAAAAGTAATAGTTTCTTTCTCATAATCGTATAGTTTTAGTTAATAATTATCGTTTGGTTTTAGGGTTGTATATATCAAGGATGTTATAGTTGTTTCTTCCTGATTTTATGGTTTTTTATGTTTTAGATTAAAACTTATAGTATATCCGAGAGCAAATTTACAGTATTTTTAACTATTATGCAAGTTTTTTTGCAGTTTTTTTCAATATTAGTGAAAAAAATTTTAAAAACAAGGTATAAAAGGGTCTTTGTGCAGTCTTTAATGTGAACTTTCGAAATGATTATTTCTCATCGTTGATGACGTTAATATATACCATTAATATCATTAATAAAGCGATGGTTTTAACGAGTGAAAATAGAATGAAAAAGTGATAGCTTTCAGGTGGCATCGTAATATGATAGCTTTTACCGTGTAATATGATAGGTATTACAGTGTAAAAGCTATCATATTACACTGTAATACCTATGCTTTTACGATGCCCTATGTAATGCGTTGGTAATCAGTGTGGTTAGGAGGGAGAAAAAACGGGTTTTGCACCTTCCTTGTGCAAAACCCGTTTCTATGCTTTTAATTTTCTTTACAGTTACTCGTCTTCATCTGGATCGCCATCCCAGAAGCCAGTGGTTTCCTTGGCACCCCATTCATCAGCAGCGCTTTCACTGGTTGGAACTTGTTCGGAACCTGCGAGTATCGGCTGGCGCTTTAGCTGTGCAAAGCGCACGTCAGGTTGTATATAGATATTCTTTTTCATTGTGTGAAATTATTTACTTTACATACTTCTTACCTTTGACGATGATGATACCGTTTGCTGCGGCATTGACGCGCTGGCCTGCAACATTGTATGCTTCAGCTGCCTCGGCTGCGCCGTCCTCGCTTACGGTGCTCACGCCAGTTGCTTCCTCTTCTTCTTCGTCTAAGAATACGAGGGTGAGTTTTGCACCTGCGTCATTCACCTTGTTGAGATAAACCACACCGGCCTCTGCGTTTTCAGTGGTCCATGTGAAGAAACCGACACCCTCGTCGTCTTTCCAGCCTATGCGGTAAACACCATCAGGGAAGTTCTCTCCGCCCTCAGTCACCTTGAGCTGATTGATAGCGTCAGCAGGCTGTATGCTGCTGTCGTATGTCAGTGTCATCTGGTAGTAAACCGCTGTGGTTGGCTTCTCAGCAATGCCAATGGTCTTCAGAATCACTGGTGTGCCGGCAGGAATCTCGTTGTTGTCGATGGTATAGAGCACCACCTTGTCGCCTTTCACTTCCTTAGCCCTGTAAACCTTTGTGTTGTCGTCAGCCACGTAAGACTTGTCTGCGCTGTAGAAAGACTTGTAGCCAGCCATGTTCTCCGTGGTGGTGAGAACGAGAGGTGCATCGTAAGATACCGTTTCTGACGTTTCGCTCAAACCGCCCATCTCGTTGGCAGCACGAACAGAATACTGACCATCCTCAAGCAGTTCATAACTGTTAGAGGTTGTGAAGTCAATGACGTTGCCGTCCTTGACAACGGCCCACAGCAGGGCATAGTTGCTCTCATCCCATGTCATGGTGTTTCCGCTGATGCTTACGTTCTGCGGAACAGGAGCCTGCTCTGTAGCAAGTGTAGGCTGCCAACTGCCGAACATCTTCGACATATCTGCTAATTCTGCGGCTTCTGCGGCTGTCAGTATTGGATTGTTGCTGTGTGTTTCTGCAAATACGGTCTTGCGTTCGCTGAGGTCAATGGTGGCACCGCTTGATGTGGTAGAGTTGTACTCTGCAAAGCGATACGGCCAGCCTGCACTCATTTCGCTCCAGCCGATAGGTGAAGGAACGACTAGCATCTTTGTATCGATGAGATAAGCAGCTGGTGTTCCATAACCCCATGGACGACCGAGAGTGCAGGTTACGTTGTTTGTCTCAGGTTTGAGTACGCAGTCTTTGAATACCCAACCGATACTTGCTGGATTTGACGGAACTATAGCATAGCCGTCAGTACCAACCTGTAACAATTCTACACCGTTGAAGTATGCATCGCCCTTGCCACAGAGGTAGTCCGTGCGTCCGCGTACGATACCACCCTCGAAGTAGTAGAGACCGGTTCCTTTGTTAGATGTCCATGTGTCCTGATAGCCATGCAACTTCACATTCTTATATATATTTTTCGTACCCTTATCCTGTATAGCGATGTCGCGACCGCGAGAATCTTCCATGCCAGTTGACACGGTAAGATCCTGCCAATAGATACCATTGCTTGATATTTGGAATACATCACTATTTCCTATACCGTCATATTTGCTTGTTGTACCATAGGTGCCTTCAAACGTAGCATCAGCAGGTATGGCGTTGGTGATGACTACGCCATCGCGGCTTTCACCAATGAATGAGATATTATTACCTGTGATAAAGGTTATACATTCTGGCACCTCATAGCCGTTGCACGTTTTCATCGTGTTGTAGAGCGGAATGGTGTATGTGCCGTTCTTTATGAAGATGCGATAGCGGGTGCTTTGGTCTAAACGGCCATTGGCATTGTTTATTGCAGCCAGCAGTTCATTGACGTTTGATACAACCTCATCATACATATTCTTTGTTACAACCGGACGTTCCATTGTGGTGAAGCTGGTGGTGATTGCTTCGCCAAATGCGATGCCAGACTGGTCTCCAATGCTGTTGGCAGGCAGGGTGAATGTGTATTCAGTGTTGTAATCCAGGTTGCTGTAATTGAATGTCACGGTCTTGCTTGTAACGACAGGAGTAAGTTTCGTGCCGTTGAGGTCGCCTTTGACATTCTCGTTTGCGAGCTGTACTTTCTTGTCGAAGGTGAGAACAATCTTGCCTGTTGCAGATGCACCCGTAGCATTGTCTGCTGGAACGATGCTGACAAGTACAGGAGCATCGCCGCTGGCTGCAGCCTGCTCATCACCTGTGATGAAGAACATGGCCAGAGTGTTGCCGTCGTTAGCCGATGCAGTACCGTCAACAGTTGAAGTCTTGTCGGCAAGCATGCGAATGTAGATCAGACTCTGGTTGTTACATTCTGCTGGCAGGGTCTCACTGAATGATGCTGCGTTTTTGGCACCACTCATGGTGATGCTGCCGAAGTTTTTCCAGTTCGTGCCATCGAGAGAATACTCTGCATTGTATGTCTGGTAGGCATTGTAATTGTAGAGCATCTGGAACTGAACATTGATGTTCTGGAATGCTTCAACATTTACCTTTGTCTGCCAGTGGTAGTTACCTACGTCACCGTTTCCTGCGCCTGCTTGCCAGTTTACTGCTGCACCAGCGAAGCCCTCATAGCCTCCTTCTTCAGCACTCTTGTCAAGCCAACCTTTGGTAGTTGTCGTTCCAGTTTGAACGAGGGTCAGAACAGCGGCTTCATTGTCTGCAGAAGCGAAATCAGCGGGGCGATTTTGGTTGTCAGCTTTGTAGAAATCCCAACCGGCGATGATATCCACCTGTGCGTAGTTGGCGGTGATGGTCTTGTCAGCGTCCATTGTAATAACCTTTTCGCTGTTGGTGTCGTTGTCGCTCCATCCGTTGAAGGTCACGAGTCCATCATACTGATTGGCAGTGAGCGTAACGGTGGTACCTGCTTCATACATATTCTTGTTGTTGACTACTGTTGGTGCAGGATTGATTGTCACCATATAGTCATTGGTGCCGTCAACGGTGAGATTCAACTCGTATGTCTGTACAGCCTCGAAGTTTGCGGTGATGGTGACGTCGTCGTTCATCGTATGGTTGAACACAGGGTCAGTAGAGAGAATGTTGTTGTCTCCGTCTGTCCAGTTTACGAAGTCATAACCGAAGTTCTCTGTTGCGGTCAACTTCACTGTTGTGCCTTCTTCATATTCATCAGAAACTGGATAAACACTTACAGAACCAGCAGCATCATTGCTGACAGCAGTAGTGAGAGTGTATGTTGCAACATCTGCAACAGTGCCATTGAATACACCACTGATAACAATGTTACTGAAAGCTATCTTCTTTTCGTTTGATGTGTGTGATATATAGAAACGTAATGCAAATTCGTCACATTCATCTTCTGTAATATCGATGCTATGATTAAGATTTGCTTCTGTTGAATTAGTGTTGTCATTCCTTAGTATATCAGCAGCAGGAATGTCGGTAACGGTACTCTCTGTACCATCTATTGTATAGCTGTAAGAGAAATAAGCTCCATCAGTACCATCTTTAATGGCATCAAATGAGATGTTTGTTGGCTTGAATTTTACGCCACTCTTTGGCTTTATACTGTATTCAATCATGACACCAGCAACATTACCAGCATTCGAAGTTCCTGGCTGGAAGCATGCCATTGTAACACCACTGTTTGCAGCGTAATTGGATTTTGTTGTAACAGTCAACCCAGAGCCAATGCTCGAAGATGTAGTAGAAACAGCATCAAGTACGTCTGCTGCAACTGTTCCTGTTACCTCGTTACCAACAGCCCATGTAACAGAACCTGCAGTATTGTTGAATGTCGTACCACCACTGCTCTGCACTACTGGCAGCACAGTCTGTATATAACGATAATATTCACCGTCACCGATTACTATGTCTATAGTGCTTGCAGAATTTGCAATAGTATAAGAAATGCTTGTGGTCCCCCTACCTGTATAGTCTGTCTGTCCATCGATGGTAGTTGTTGAAATACTGCTATAAGCCTCCATGCTTATGGTTGCATCCTTGCATGATGGTATTACGAACTCGGTACCATTGTTAACTTGTGCCCAATTGGTATTGCTCGCATTATTGAATTTGCCCGGATTTGTGTTGACGGTCATAGGAACGTCAATGGTTTCGTTGCCAATAGTGGCTTGAGTTACCCATATGTTGCCATTTACATTCTGCCATTGTACTGTAGGCGCACCCTGGTCACGACGGAAATTCCATCTTAGTGTCACAGGCTCAGTGCGGTCATCAAGAGATACGGTGTTCTGAGTGAACACTGGTTGCAGTGTTATATCAGACGCAGGTATGGTGTATGACGTGCCAAGTGCATATTCATTGGTTCCGTCACTCCATGCAGTTAGGGTCTTGCCCTCTATATACATGGTGAAATTATTAGGGAGAGTAATTGCTTTGCCTGTCTCGTCCTTTACAGATGATGGCGCAACGCCTGTGGCTTCGCCTAATGCGAAACTAACTGTAGCCTCTTCTTTCAGTGTGCTTGGATCCACAGCTTCAACGGCGAAGTATGGTACGTAAGAGCCACCACTGATGGTAAGCGTTGTGGATGCATTCACCTTGTAATACCCCGACACTACATTGTTGGTCTTGTCGTTATGGTAACAAGCACCAGTGTTGGTGTTGAATGTTGCTACTGTTTCGTTATTTGCATTTTTGACAGTAACATCGCCACCCCATGCGCATGTGCCAAAGGTTATCTTCACTGTACCTTCCACAGGAACAACGGCAGAAAAATTCTGCAACCCATGTTGGTCAGAGTGATATTTTCCTGTGATTACGGCATTAGCGTCAGCATCATCAGCGTTAACACGTGTGAATGTGCCGTCGTTGTTCATCTTTAGCCCTGCTGTTACGTTTGATGTTTCGGTAGATGTTAGAAATGCACCATCCGTGAAGTCAGCTTTTATATCCACGAATGTCACTGCATTTGCTATGCTCGTACCCACAATCATTCCCAAGACTGCAAGGAAAAATGAGAATAGTTTTTGTTTCATAAGTTAGAGAATTAGATATTTAATTTTTTATTAGTCTGTATTATGATTTAGTGTATGTTTTTGTTATTGTGCAAAAAAAAAAAAAACATGGTTAATAGTGAAAGTCCATGTTTGAGTTTAACATGAATTTTCTCTATTAACCATGATTCTTACATGAATTGCTATATGTCCTGTTTTTATTGAAAACATGCCACGATGTGCTTTTTAAAAAACAATTTGGAGCAAAATTACGAAAAATATTTAATATAACCAAATTTTTTGCTGATTATTTTATTTTTCGCACATTGCAGCACAAAGACGGTCTTGCAGGTTTTTGGCATAGATGCCTTTCATCACTCCTTGGTTGATGATGGCAAAGCACAGCAGATGACCATTGGGGGCGGTGAGATATCCGGCAAGACTGCTGATGCCAGACAGTGTGCCAGTCTTGGCGTGTACGTTGGATGCTGCCGCAGTGCCCGTCATGCGCTCGCCAATGGTGCCATCGACTGCAGCGATGGGCAGGGTGGGGTAGAGAATGTCGAAAATGTCTTTGTTGCTGTAGGCGTAGCGAAGGAATGCCACCTCTATCTCTGCTGACACATAATTATATAAGGAGAGACCGGAGCCGTCGGCAAAACGGTGGATGACGTCGCCCATACCTATCTTTTTCAGCAGTGACTCCTCGACAGCTTTCGATTTCTTGGCTGTGGAAGGACGGCCTTGTGTCAGTCCTATCTGGTAATAGATGCATTCAGCGTACATATTGTTGCTGTTTTTCAGCATGGGACGCAGAACCTCCTGGAGAGAATGGGTAAGTTCCGTGATGGTGGCGGCACCTTTCGGACAGGTGCGTACATCCGTGGAACCGATGAGAATAACACTGTCTTCCTGCATTACATTTACGAGGTTGTACACGAAATTGTCCTTGCGCTGATATGGCAGGGCGCACAGCACAGGGTTGTTGTCATCCCAGCACCAACCCTCGCCATACATGATGTCGTCGCGCATTGAACGGTCGGCATAGATGTTGCCCCGTATGGTGTCGATGCCGGCATTGCGCAGAGCCAGTGCGATGTCGTGCAGTTCGTTTTTGGCTATCATCGGGTCCATGCCGCCAATGCAGTATATGTCGCCGTGCAGCGTGCGTGTGTCGTTGGCAATCTGTCCGGTGTAGCGTATGGCTGTTCGGAAGGTATAGTCTGCGCCGAGACGGTCGAGGGCAGTGATGGCTGTTATCAGTTTCATGGTAGATGCCGGTCTGAGAGTCTGGCGATGGTCACGCGTGTAGAGCACAGAATCGTCGGTGAGGTCATATACCATGAATCCCATCTGTGATGTCTGCAGCATTCCGGCCTTGGCTATGATGCTGTCGAGCCGCATCTGCATGGACTGCGGCCAGGGAATGGTATCGATGGCTGCGGTGTCGGTAGTCAGAGTGTCTTGTGCAGTGGTGTGCAGCGACAGGAATATAGTATGCAGGATTATTACTGCGGTGAGCAGCAGACGGTTGTTGGTCATTATTTCAGATTTTGATTGTTGATGTTTTTTGTGGGACTTTTTTGTGAGGAGTGATAGGGGAGTAGCAGTGGAGTGAAAGGGGAGTGATAGTGACATTACCTTTACTGATACTATATAGTCTAATACATATGTCCCTATCACTCCTCTATCACTCCTCTATCACTCCTCTATCACTCCTCTATCACTCCTCTATCACTCCTCTATCACTCCTCTATCACTCCTCTATCACTCCTCTATCACTCCCTTATCACTCCCTTATCACTCCCTTAAAATTCTAAAACTGTTTCTTGTCGTAAGCGTGGTGTGGGTAGTCTGTGGTGAAGTGCAGTCCGCGACACTCCTTGCGTTCAATGGCCCATCGGGTGATAAGGTATGCCACGTTGATCATGTTGCGGAGTTCACAGATATCCTTGGTTGGCGTAACGCGCTTGAAGAGAGCCTCAGTTTCCTCATAGAGAGTGTCGAGGCGCACCCAAGCACGCTTCAGACGCAGGTCGCTGCGCACAATGCCTACATAGTTTGACATCACCGTACCTACCTCGTGGACGCTTTGTGTTATCAAGACCTTCTCCTCATTGGTCATGGTACCTTCGTCGTTCCATTCAGGAATCATGGTGTTGAAATCATATTCGTCGATGTGGTCGAGTGAATGTTTTGATGCTGTTTCTGCATATACCACGGCCTCGATGAGTGAGTTTGAAGCCAGTCGGTTGCCTCCGTGCAGTCCGGTGCATGAACATTCACCGATGGCATACAGGCGCCTGATGCTTGAACAACCGTTGAGGTCAACCTTGATACCGCCGCACATATAGTGTGCTGCTGGTCTTACGGGGATGTATTCCTTGGTTATGTCGATGCCGATAGACAGGCATTTCTGGTATATGTTAGGGAAATGATGCTTTGTTTCCTCTGGATCTTTATGCGTCACGTCGAGGCATACGTGGTCGATGCCGTGAATCTTCATTTCCTTGTCGATGGCACGCGCCACGATGTCGCGTGGTGCGAGTGACAGACGTTCGTCATATTTCTCCATGAATGTTTCGCCAGTAGGCAGTCGCAGTATGCCGCCATAGCCGCGCATAGCTTCGGTGATGAGGTATGCAGGGTGTGTCTCGCCCGGATGGTAGAGAGATGTGGGGTGGAACTGAACAAACTCCATGTCAGCCACAGTGGCCTTTGCACGGTAAGCCATAGCCTCGCCGTCGCCGGTAGCGATGATGGGGTTGGTCGTTGTGAGATATACCGCACCGCAGCCACCGGTACACATCACCGTCACCTTGCTCAGGTATGTGTCAACCTTCTGTGTTTCGGGGTTCAGTATGTATGCACCGTAACACTCTATGTCGTGTGACTGGCGTGTTACCTCTATTCCAAGATGATGCTGGGTGATTACCTCTACAGCGAAGTGATTCTCCTTGACCTCAATGTCTGGACAGGCACGAACGGCAGCCATCAATCCGCGTTGTATCTCTGCACCAGTGTCATCAGCATGGTGCAGGATGCGGAACTCTGAGTGACCGCCCTCGCGGTGCAGGTCGAAGAGTCCGTCCTCTGTCTTGTCGAAGTTGACACCCCAGTTCACAAGTTCCTTGATTTGCGATGGTCCCATGCGCACCACTTGCTCTACGGCTGCAGGATCAGAGATGTAGTCACCGGCAATCATAGTGTCTTGTATGTGCTTTTCAAAGTTATCGACGATGACATTTGTGACGGAAGCCACGCCTCCTTGTGCACGGGTTGTGTTTGCTTCATCCAGCGTTGTTTTGCAGATGAGGCATATTTTGCCTTTCTTTGCCCTTGCTACTTTCAGGGCATAACTCATACCGGCAACTCCTGCACCGATGATGAGAAAATCGTATTTATGTACCATAAACTAAGTTGAGTTATTAGTTATGAATTATCTTGTAAGTGAGAATTTCATACCGAGACCGAAGTCCTGTGTCACAGTCGGGTAGGAACCCGCCGACAGCAGCGGTGTATTGCTCTGACGGTCGTAATAGAAACTCATGGAGAGGAGTTTCGACAGTGTGTATTCTGCAGAGAACGCCAGTTTGAAAGCACTGTTGCCGGATGTTGCCGATGACGACATGCTTGCGATGTCGCGTGTTATGGCAGCCTGACTGCGGTAACTCATGTCAAGACGCATATTGAGATCGTGTGCGAACCCTTTGCTCTTGGTTGATGTAGAAGCCTTTTTGGTGTCGGCATCGTCATCATTACCTTTCTTCTTTCCCTTGACGGTCAGTGGTGAGCGGCGGTTGAAGAGTTTGAAATCGTTGATCTTGTATCCCATGCCGATAACCCAGTCTTTAGAAATTGCTTCGTTAATCTGTACGCTGGTCATGGAGAGTGTCAATACACGTGTAGTCTTGTATTCCACCTTGAACGACATGTTGTTTGGCAATGTAAAGTCGATGCCAAGGAGAGGTGCGAATGCTTCATTGATGCTGACTGTGGAGATGTTGAACATGGAGTTCGGTATCAGTTTGTTCGCATCTGTTGCATCTGTGATAAAACCGATGTGGTCACCCATATATGCCATGTATGTAGAGTATGAACTGTATGAGCCGACGGCATAGATGCTCTTGTAAGAGTGGTTGATGTTGAAACTCTTGAAATGATTCTTGAACCAAGGTATCTGTGTCAGTCCGCTGAAGCGCAGTGTCCAGTTAGGCAACATGCTCGTGATGGCAGGGAAGATGTCCAGTCCACTGTAGCCGCAGTAGGCATCGAGGAATGCAGGAACCATAACGTCTGCGCTGTAACGGTTTACTTCTCCATTTTCAGGCTTGAACCGTTGACCTGCCAGTACGCTTCCTGCGGGATAGCGTGAACCGGTGAATTGGTTCTGCACCCTCGACTTGTACGCATCGAGCAGATTGCAGAACTTCTCAAATGATGCTGAGCGGTAGCCGCTGTTTGCGTCTCCAATGCCTTCAAAAGCCGATTTGATGCTTATGGTGGTCATGTTGAATGTACCGCTCTGTGTAGTCGGGTTGCCGGCATATACGTACTGCACAGACTTCTGGCGTGTCTGTGTGTGAGCCATGTTGAGGTCGAGCTTCAGGTTGTTGAACGGTTCCAATGTCATCTTTACCTGTAAGTCGGCGCTGGAATTAGTGGTGGCAGGGTTAATAGAGTCGTTGCTGACAAGCCATCCACGTTCCTGTGCTTTGTCGATGAAACTGTCGTCGAAGAAACCGAAGGCGAAGCCGAGACCTGGAGCCAGACCGTCATGCCTGTTTTGGCCGAAGGCACTGCCAATCATAGGAGTAAAGCCCGGTAATGCCATGGAGTATTGGTTGCGATAGCTGATGGAAACGTTGCGTACAGACATCGCCACGCGTGCTACGTTTTGTAATACCTTGTACCATGTAAGGTTCTCGAGGGGTTCGAGAGCAACTACGGAAAGTTTCATCTTGACAACGGAATCAGACTTGTTGATTACCATGATTTTGTTCTCGTCAACCTTCTTGTATTTTACAGGTATTGTACCGCCTTTCATGTCTTTTGCAGTGACAATCAGACGTTTCGACTTCTTTCCGTGTGTCACCACGATTGACGTGTCTGCGTTTATCGTTATTTCTCGTGTATAAGTATTCTTCTTCGGAAGTTTGGCTGCAACTGTGACTTTGGTGCCTTTCTTGGCCTCGTTATTGTCTTTGTCCTTGTTGCCGGAATCGTTTTTCGAGTTCTCAGCCTCGCTGTCGTCCTTCTTTTTGTCTTTCTCTTTCTTTGAAGCCTTCTTGTCCTTCGTGGCGTTTGAAGTTTTTTTCTTCGGCTTGCCTACTGTTTCGTTTACTTTTTTGAGGAACGGTATATGGTTATACAGTTTCACTAAGTCGAGTGTAGAATTTACGGTGATGGTTCTGTTGCTCGTTATGGTATGTCCATGCTTAATGATTCCGTTTTCCTCTGCACCTCGTGCCCAATGGTATGTGGCTGCGTATGAACCGTCAGCATTGAGCCAGTCGAAAATAGGCATGAGGTTCAGTGGCAGTTTATATGACGCATTGAACGATTGGTTGTAGTCGAGTGGTGTTCCAAAATGCTTTATGCTGGTCCAGATGGAATCCTTCCAAGCAGCGTATCCATCAGGGTTGAGGTCTTTGTTTACTTGAGTGTATGGCTCCTCAATCTCAGCATGCGTGGCACTTTGGAATGTCATGTGCAGGTTCTTTGTCAAATCCCAACGCAAAGAGAAAGAACGGTTCCACATGAAGTCAGAGCTGAATGTCACTGGCAGACTCGCCGTGTTGCCAAGATCTTCGAGGTCGCGCTCCTGTTTCTCATAGTAGGAACGTGTCATGTCTGTACTTGCTGTGATGTTCTGTGGCAACCAGTTCAAGGCGAATTTCTTCAGGATGTCGAGGTATTTCGACTTTGACTTCAGTTTCTTGAATGGTTCGAATGACTTGTATAGTGGAGTCCACGAATAGTTGATGGAACCAGCCCAGCGGTCATCGTTCTCATATACCGTTGTCTCACCGTCTGTATGGCGGTGTGAGTGACTGTATGAGAAAGTGAAGTTACCCGGGTCGTATGGCATAGGGTGACGTTTCGTGATGATACCGACGCGCATTCCTGAGAGCGACAGGTTTTTGCTCACGGTATTGCTTACGGCGATGCCTCTTATCGAATCCTCTTCGTGTTTGTTTGCAGCGCTCTCCAGTGCGTCCTCCAACAGCATGTCAGTGTCGAGTGGATTGTATTTTGGAGAAGTGCGTTCGCGTGTCACACTATAATATAAAGGTATAGATACTTTTGCTTTTTCAGGAAAGAACTTACCAAGTTGCAACTGTGTGGTTACCGAGTATGTGCCATACTTGTCGGTAGTGCGTTGCAGAACCTTCTGTTCCAGTCCACCGAAGCCGTCGCTGATGTATTTTCCGGAAGCCTGCACAGAACCGAGATCTGACAACTGCATGTTGAGATTGGCTGATGCAGCCCATCCTCCGTCGCTTTCTGGTTCGAGCAGGCGCAGTTCGTTGACCCAAACCTCACCATCCTTGATGTCGGCAGAAAGGTTGCGTACGCCGATCATCATCGTGCGTACCTCACCGAGCGATGGGTTGCCCACGATGGAGAGTTTGTTGTTCTGATTGTTTGAGTCGTATGTGGAGAATACAGCGTTTTGTGATGCTTTGCCCTGCGCTTTCATAATGTTGCGCTGTTTTTTCAGGGCGGTGAACTGTTTCAGTTCTATGTTCAGCATGTTTTCCGCCGGCCATACCACGGCACAGTCAGCATTGGAATATGTGCTGTAAACTCCTGGTGCAGTCAGTTTGAGCGGTATCTCGTACTCGTAGTAGTTGTTGTTAAAGTCGGAACCCAGTCTCAGGAATATTGCCAGTTGCGAGTTCTGCAGGTTTGTTGTATTCTGCTCCAGGGCGTTTGCGTGTACGAACATCTGCAACCGCTTGTAATAGCGCATGTCGTAGTTGGTGTTTTTATACACGGCTACGGCATCACCGTTTGACATGTTTGTGATGTCCATGCGCAGTGCTTGTTCGTTGTTCTCCGTAAGTTGAGGCTGTGAAGGGTCAACCACGCGGCTAATACCTGGTGGCAATACATAGTTGACAGGAGTCTTGTCGTTATTCTCCTCTATGCTTATAGCAGATGCAGTAAACTGTGCTGTTGGGTTTGGCGATGCACCTTTGATAGGCTGGTCATAAACGCGCCAGTCGCCACGCACGAGGTCAAGGTTTGCAAAACGCAGTATTGTGGGTTCTTCAAATCCCTGCATATACATACGCATGAAACGTATTGATGAGAAATCTGATATGGAACCGATTTTCTTTCCTGACGTTACTGGTATGCGGAATTGGTACCATGTCACTGTCTCGCGCTGTCCGTTGCGCAGTGTTGTCGTAGCTTCACGCTTGTCCACGATGTAGTCGTTTGTTGACGGCGACATCATGTCCGGGTCTATGTATATGGTATAGTCGTAATAGTTCTCGTATTCGTTCAGCGTGTAGTCCTGATTGATGTCCTCCACGTCAGGTGATGTTTTATAAGAGGTGTCGTATGCCTCTGTCCTTGAGTCAGAATCGGGGGAGTTGCCCTGTGGGTTGTTTATGTATTTGTATCGTTGCAGTATGGAAGCCTGTTGGTCATCCCAATCTGATCCTCTGAAATAATGATAGTTGTCGCCGGCAGGGTCGTTGAGGATGGCAGCTCGTGCACTGTCGTTTGTCACGGTTGCCTTGACACTGTTCAGGAAGTTCTGATATGCCGGCCAGAGTTGTTCCTCGGTGTCATTCAGACCATTGAAACCTACATCCTGCTTGCTGCGTGAGCCACTTGTCGTAGCAAAGGCATAGTTTATTGTGTTCTGAACAGGAATGTAGCCCCACTGTGTGGAGTCAAGGCGTGTCGCTTCGTTTTCACCCACAGGCATGCCACTCTCATAGAACTTCTTTCCGTCATACAGAATATCCTCCGACAGTTCTCCGAGGTTGATGTGCAGTTGTCCGGCATGTCTGCTTGCCGTTCCGTCGTTGCGTGTGTATACAAATGGGTCCATCAGCCAGAACTCGATGTATTCGATGTTGGCTTCTTCGAAATCGCTTGTGTCAAGTTTACGCATCATGCCGCCCCATGACTGTGTCGGGTTGGGCAGCAGACCCTGTGATGTCAGGTTAGGGTTGAAGTTGTATGGTCCGCGTTCAGCGGGATAGTATGCAAGGTTCAGCACACGCAGCGTGTTTGTTGCACCGTTGTATGTGTTCTGGTCTCTGTTGGGATATAGCTCGTTCACATAAACCTCTCTGACGTAGTGGTTCGACAGTTGGTTGAGGTCGTTCTTGATATGGCTTGGAGCGAGTGTGGAAGAACGGTTGGTGAACAGTTGGTCGATGGTGTACCATGCCAGACGGGCACGGTTGTAACCCGACTGCAGTGTGGACTTGTCATATGTGTTCCTTCCTTCCGTAGGCACACTTGCCAAGGTCCATGCGGAAGGAGTGCTGATGTCGAGGTTGTTTGTAGCACTTTCGAAATCATCAAGGTATGAAGCGTTGTCCTGTGTGCCGCTTGCCATTTTGCTGAAGAGTTTGGCAAACTCGACGTTTAATTCTATGTTTGACGGTTGCGATACATGCAGGAATGGTATTTTGTCAAGCATGTTGGTGAGCCACTGGCTCTCCTTCTTCCAACTTAGGTTAAGACCTATGAGCGTGTTGCTTACAGGTTCGCTGCCCATGGCAACCTTTGATGTCAGAGCCTGTTCCGATAAATGCTGGAATGTACCGCTCATCATGAAATCCTTTGAGAAATCATATTCCCAGTTCAGTCCGAACATGGTTTTGCGCTGCATTCCATAGTCGGTGTTGCTTTCCAGTGATACGTTGACAGCCGTACCGGCGTCAATGATGCTTTGGTTGAGTATCGTAACCTCTCCGGCAGCATAGTCAACGCTGTAGTCTATTCCTTCCTTCAGTTCCACACCGCCGGCTGTCACTTTTACGCTGCCCTGCGGTATGTTGTAAGAACCAAGACTGATGACGCCCGCAGATGTTCCCTTGTATTGCCCCACGAGCATGAATTTGTTTTTCTCGGCAATCTGTTTCGCCACCGTCTTTGTGGTGTCATACAATTCCTGGTAGCGATATTTGTTTGCTACGTCTTCTGCAACGCCCTTGTTGCGCAGGGCATTGTAGAGTCCGGTGCCGAATGGCTCCGCCAGTGGGAAGAACACGCGTCCGTTGGAAATGGTGTAGCCCTCCACATAGTCGAAGAATCCGTTTGAATGTGCTCGGTTGTTGTTGTCGAGGCGGTCTGCTCCAAGCAGTTTTATGATGGTGTTGTTCTTAACCTCCTTCTCTGGAATGTATGTCACATATACGCCTGCCGAATCGCTTTGGAATTTCACGTCGAGCTTGAATTTCTCTTTCTGCACTGATGTGGCGAGGTAATACACGTTGCGCATCATCAGTTTCCAGTTCTTCTGTGCAGGGGTATTGCTTGTGTTCTTCAGCGATTTCACTATCAGTGCCTGTGTCACGTCGGTGTTGTCGCTTGAGAATTCTCCCACCTGGTATGTCATGCCTCCGTAGGTGTATTCGTATGCTATTGCCAGCACCTGGTCGCTCTGCAGTGTGGTTTTCAGCGATATGTAACCCAAGGCATTGTTTACTATATATTCAGATGGTCCCAGCAGTCGTGCCTTCTCTATCTTTTCGTATGTGGTGCCTCCAGCCATCACCTCGCCTCCCACGGTGTTGCCGTCAAGGATAGTGCTGGTCTGGTTTACGTCGCGCACGCCGCTTCCCGTCAGACTGTTCATCTCACTGTACATAGTGTTGGCGTTGTTGCTTGGCGCCGACGATGTGCTTTCGCCGAGGCTTGGCAGGGCAATGATGTTTCGTGTGTTGTTTGTCGAACCGCTTTTGTTTGTCACCCATACCTCTACGCGTGTTATCGCTACACCAGTGGTAAGTGTCGGCAGTGTTGCCATCCATCCGTCATAGCGTTTGCGGAAGTAGTCGGCGAGGAAGAAGTGGCGGTTCTCCTCGTAGTTGGCTACGTTTATCTCAAAAGGTGTAAGTTGTACGCCCCCCTTGGTGCCCACCGATGATGACGATGATTTCTTCTGCGACAGCACTGTCTGCAGTTTCAGTTTGCCAAACTGCATGTCGGTCCTGATGCCGAAGAGTGACGATGCGCCCTGCACCAGTGACGAGTTGCCGGGGAAACTCACGTTGCCTGCTTCCACGAGTTTTATTATCTCGTCTTCCTTGCCGTCATACCTCAACTTCATGTTCTGTGCATCGTAGTCAAATGTTGCATCAGTGTTGTAGTTGAGGTTCATGTTCATCTTGTCGCCCACCTTTCCCGTGACGTTCACGTTTATCTTCTCGTCGAAGTCAATGGTAGTGGTGTTGCGGTTGCGCACCGGCAATGATGGATTGTCAATGCTTTTCAGCGTTGCACCGAGTTTCAGTTCGGCAGAGCCTTGTGTCTTCACGCGTATTCCGCCGGGGCCGAATATCTTTTCTGCAGGTCCGAGGTCGAAGTGCATGTCGGTGAAGTCAAACTTCTCCTTGCCTTTCTGTTCGAATATCTCTTCGTTTTTCTTTCTGAAATAATCGCTGAAAAGGTAGTGCTCCGACCATTTCATGAATTCGTCCTGCTCCATCATTACGGGCGTGCCGAGCCATGAACGTCCCAGTTTCGGACCGATGATATATCTGCTTATCGTGTCGTTGTATTCAGTTTCCTGTGTCAGGTTCTCCGGGCTTTTCAGGTCTGAGGGCTGTGCTTTCAGATCATCGTAGGTGATGGGCTGCGTGCGCTGTATCTTCCAGCGTGGATGCAGCAGGCTGTCTGGTATGGAGTCTTCTTGCAGACGCAGCTTCGCCTGTTTCTCACGATAAAGTTCCAGCGAACTCTTGTTCTTTTCCTCTATGGCCTTCTGACGCCTTTCTTCCGCAGCCTGACGTCTTCTCTCTGCGGCATTCAGTTGTTTTTCCTTCTTCTCCTGCTCCTGTTTCTTTGCCTTGTCTTCAGCATCCTTCTGCTTCTGCTCGTCCTCAAGTGCTTCGGCAAATTCATCCCAGTCACCGCCGCCGTCAGGAGCCACGAAGGTCCTTATCATTGCCGAAGAGACAACGAATGAAAGTAACAGCGTTAGTGTTATGAGAAATTGTCTGCGCACTGAATTGGAAAGTGTTTATGTAGGAGAATTATTTTATCATTTTCAGCGCTTGCTTTATTACCTGCTCCACAGGCATGTCGGGCGACATCTGCAGTATGTCGGTTACCACCTTTGCACTCGGAGCCGGTGAGAATCCAAGCATGGTGAGTGCACCTACAGCCTCGTCGCGCACCTCAGTATTGACTGCCGCCGTGCCGAGAGTGTCAGCCTGTGTGGTGATGTCCTGTATCATGCCGTTAGAAGCCATCTTGTCTCTCAGGTCAACGATGATGCGCTGAGCCGTTTTCAGTCCGATGCCTTTTACGCCTTTCAGAGCCTTCTCGTTGCCGGTGGATATTATGTTTACCAGCTCCGCCGGACTTGTGGCGCTCAGTATCATGCGTGCGGTATTGCTGCCCACGCCGCTTACTGTTATGAGCATGCGGTATATCTCACGCTCCTGCTTCGTGGCGAAACCGTAGAGAGTGAACGAGTCGTCACGTCCGCCAGTCATCAGCACTTCGTGAACATACAGTTTTGTGTCTTTTTTGTCCTGAATGGCAGTATAAGTGTTCAGCGAGATGTTCAGCAGATATCCCACCCCGCTTGTTGTTTCTATCACGGCCTGTGCAGGTGTCACCTCTGCCAGTGCGCCCTTTATATATTCTATCATTTTTTCGTTATAAAAAACAGTCTGTCAAATAAAAAAACGCACGTCGCCCCCCGTTTATTGTATAAACACATTTTTTTGCAAAGATAAAACCTTCTACATGTTTCTCATGATGCATTTTTTACACTTTGTCATGTTTCTCTGCTGTTTTGCCTACACATTGATTTTTCCAACTGCCGATTCCTTGCGATACAGGTCACCAACCTGCCGTCTGCTTGCGTACAGCGAAAATTTCAGTCGAGTGTAACTGCTTGATAATCAATAAGAGTATTTTTGTTGAGGCGTATTTTCTTCCTAAAAGCTATGAAATTGCATCGTAATAGCTATGCTTCCACGTTGTAAAAGCATAGCTATTACACGGTAAAAGCATACATATTACAATGTAAAAGCATTCATATTGCGATGCGATGGTGTAAAAAAACTGTTTTTTACGATAATTTTCCCCGAAAAGCCGCTCTAGTTTCGCTCTGCAGACGGTACTTTTTGAAAAAACAAAATGTAAGCAAACGGGGAGTTTTGCTTACATTTTGCATTTTTTTATAGGGGAACATCTTTTCTTTAAGGAATACACTTTTCACTTTTCACCTTTCACCTTTCACCTTTCATACAAACCGTTGGGGGACGTGTTTCTAATAGGAGGAATTCTGTATCCGAAACAAAAAACATCAGCAAAAATAGTTGAAAAAAATGTGTTTTCCCCCTTTTTGAAACAAAAAGACCACATGTTTTATCAGAAAATGTTTAACTTTGCAACGTGATTCCTATTCTATGTACTATGATTAATGAAACGTATAAAACGAAAACAATGAAGAAAATAATAGTAACGAGTATTCTGACGGCATTGATGATCATATCTGGTATGACGACAAATGCCGCAAATCGTGAAAGGCTGAATTTTAATGGAGAATGGCGTTTGGAGGTTGGCGATTTCGATAATGCCGACCATAACGACTTTGATGACGGTAATTGGAAGCAAGTCACGCTCCCATACGCCTTTAATGGTGATGAGGCTTTCCGTAAGGATATCGTTGATTTGACAGATACAATAGTCTGGTATCGCAAACATTTCTCCATGCATGACATCAAAGACAGAAAAGTATTCGTGGAGTTTGAGGGTGTTCGCCAGGGAGCAGACTTCTATCTGAACGGTCATCATCTCGGATACAGTGAGAATGGTGTTATGGCATGCGGTTTCGACCTCACACCTTACATTAAGGAAGGTGACAATGTGCTTGCAGTGCGTTGCGACAACCATTGGACATACCGCTCTCGTCAATATGACAGCCGCTATCAGTGGAACGACAGAAATTTTAATGCCAACTACGGTGGAATACCAAAGAATGTGTGGCTTCATGTGACGGACAAGGTTTATCAGACATTACCCTTGTACAGCAATCTCGGCACAACAGGTACATATATATATGCTACAGACTTTGACATTCCAGGACACAAGGCCGTAATACATGCAGAGTCTCAGGTGAAGAATGAGGATACTGTTGAACATACCGTCAGTCTCTTTGCCGACGTGCTTGATGCTGACGGAAAGGAAATAGCACGTTTCAGTGGAGAACCTGTAGTCGTAAAGCCAGGTGAAACATGTGTTCTCAAAGCACAGCAACTTGTCGGCGGACTACATTTCTGGTCATGGGGCTATGGCTATCTCTATACTGTAAAGACGGGCATCGCGGAAGGGAATGTAGCACATGATATCGTAACGACGAGAACAGGCTTCCGCAAGACACAGTTTGGTAAGGGCAAGATATGGCTTAACGACCGTGTGCTTATGATGCACGGCTATGCCCAGCGCACCTCCAACGAGTGGCCAGGGGTGGGTATCTCTGTTCCTGCATGGCTCAGCGACTACAGCAATGACCTGATGGTGCAGTCTGGCGGAAACCTCGTTAGGTGGATGCATGTCACCCCGTGGAAACAAGACATAGAGTCGTGTGACCGCGTAGGACTCCTTCAGGCGATGCCTGCCGGTGATGCAGAAAAAGATGTTGAAGGCCCGCGTTGGCTGCAGCGTAAGGACGTAATGCGCGATGCCATCATTTACAACCGTAATAATCCTTCTGTCATATTCTATGAGTCTGGCAATGAGAGTATCAGCCGTGAACATATGATAGAGATGAAACAGATTCGCGACTTGTATGATCCCAATGGCGGTCGTGCCATCGGCAGTCGTGAGATGCTCGACATAGACGAGGCGGAGTATGGTGGTGAGATGCTATACATCAACAAGTCAAAGAAGCACCCCATGTGGGCTATGGAATACTGTCGTGACGAAGGCTTGCGCAAATACTGGGATGAATACAGTTATCCTTATCATAAAGAAGGTGACGGCCCCTTGTATCGTGGCAATCCCGCCGGTGACTATAACCACAACATGGATAACTTTGCCGTTGAGATGGTGCGCCGCTGGTATGACTATTATCTTGAGCGTCCCGGCACAGGTACCCGTGTGTCGTCAGGCGGCGTAAAGATCGTCTTTTCTGACACCAATACCCACCATCGCGGTGAGTCAAACTACCGCACCAGCGGTGTTACTGATGCTATGCGTATCCCCAAGGATGCCTTCTATGCACATCAGGTGATGTGGGACGGATGGGTAGAGCCGGAAAAACACCAAACTTACATAGTAGGTCACTGGAATTACAACGAAGGAACGGTAAAACCAGTATATGTCGTTTCTACCGCCGATGAGGTAGAACTGTTCCTTAACGGCAAGAGTCTGGGCAAGGGACAGAAGAACTATCGTTTCCTGCATACATTCAAGGATGTGGCTTTTGAAAGAGGTACACTTGAGGCTGTAGGCTCTGACGGCAGCAGATATTCATTGGAAACCGCAGGAGAGCCTTGCCGAATCAAACTCTCTGCCATAGAGAATCCGGAAGGCATGAAGGCCGATGGTGCCGACATGGTTCTGTTTGAAGTGCAGGTGGTTGACAGTAAAGGTCGTCGCTGCCCGCTCGATAACCACATGATACACTTCGACCTTACCGGTGAGGGACAGTGGATCGGTGGTATTGCTGCACGCAACAATAAGGATATGCAAGTGCCTGACACCGTGCGCCATAAGGGATTGCTTGATACTGCTGCCACAAAGAATATATCCGACAACTATGTTGGTTCTACAGATCTCCCAGTGGAATGTGGCGTAAACCGGGTGCTCGTACGCAGCACTGTCAATGCCGGTAGCATAAGACTCACTGCCAGTGCCGAAGGTCTTGAACCTGCCACTATGGAAGTTCATACCTCCAAGGTTGACATTACGAGTCATCAGCCACGCCTCACCCTCAAAGGACGCCATGGCCGTGGCGAGACACCTCTCACACCTTCATATCAGGAGAAAGCACGTGAAATAAGCATTGTCTCTGTAAAGGCAGGATGTAATGATAATATTGCATCAGACAGTTATGATGATAATGAACTGTCGGAATGGAAGAACGACGGTCGTCTTTCAACTGCATGGATTACCTATACGTTGGCTAAGAAAACAGTTGTTGATGACGTTTGCATCAAACTGACAGGCTGGCGTCTGCGCAGTTATCCACTGGAGATATATGCTGGCAAGAAACTCATTTGGAGTGGTGAGACCAGTCGTAGTCTTGGATACATACACTTGAAGCCTACTGCATCTGTCAAGACAAATGAGATTACCATCCGCCTGAAGGGCGCAGGTAAGGATGAGGATGCTTTTGGTGGCATTGTGGAGGTTGCAGAGCCAGCCGCCGGTGAACTGGATCTGTTTAAAGCCAAAGATGGTGATAAGAACAAAAACGAGCTACGCATCGTAGAGGTGGAGTTTCTCGAAAAACTGTAATGTAGCTGTTTTTTATAAGTAAAGAAGAAAAATACTATGCATATCATAAAGAAGGTATATATTACACTATTGTGGATTGTGGCCACGATGACAGTCGTGGCCCAGACATCGCCACGCAGGATGTGGGCATCGTTGAATAATCAGAGCAATGCCTCGACGGGCGACTATAAGACGCATACAGGTAAATTGCTGGTAAGTTGGCGTATGTTGCCCACAGACACTTGGGAGACGTCGTTCCATCTGTATAGCCGTGCGGCAAACAACGTGAACGGCTTGCTTACAAGGCAGGCTAAGGATGTGAAGAACTGCACCTGTGTACAGATGGACTTGCCGGCAGCAGAACAGGTGTACTACCTCGTAAGCGGCAAATATTTCAATGGTGCTGCACCCTCAATAATAAGCAATGCTGATGCAAAGGCTATGCTGCGCATGAATGCCATAGATTCCCTTGTCGTTGACAATAGAATAGTGACTGAAAAACTGCCGTATGTAAGTATTCCGCTGAAAGATACGAAAGACGTCTGTGACAATGATACCGTGGTATATCAGGCAAACGACTGTTCAGTAGGCGATCTTGACGGTGACGGTGTACCCGAAATCATTGTTAAGCGTCTGCAGGCTACATACAACAGTGCTACCGGTGTATTGCGTGACGAGGAGTGTATCGGAGCAAACTATTCCTCACGAGCCACCATACATGCAGTGATATGGGATGCTTATAAGCTTGACGGCACGTTATTGTGGCGCATCAAGGGCGGACCAGGAATCATCGTTGGAAACAGTTCCTCGTTTGCCGTTGCCGATTTTGATGGCGACGGCTGTGCTGAGATGGTCATCCGTACTTGTGAGGGCACCGTGTTTGGTGACGGACAAGCTATTGGCGATGTGAACAATGACGGCAAGATAGACTATCGTACATGGTATAACTATTACAAGTCAGAGAAAGAACGCGGATGGATAGATAACTACAATTCAGACGGTCCGGAGTTTATTTCTGTGATTGACGGCAAGACTGGTATGGAACTGGCACGTGAAAAATTCATTCCTCGAGAGACATCAAAGGTATGGGGTGATGACTACTGGAAGCGTGCATGCTCTTTCCGCATTGGCGTAGGTTGTTTTGATGATTCAGGTTTGCCATCAGCATTGATATGCCGTGGTGCATACGATCGCAGCGTGTTGGAAGCATGGAATTGGCGTAATAACAAGTTAGAGCGCTTGTGGCATTTTGATACCAATGCTGCAGGCTATGGCAAAGACGGCAAGCCTAACAGCGCATACGCTGCACAGGGCAACCATTCGCTTAACGTTGCTGATCTTGATGGTGACGGATATGATGAGGTGATGTATGGTTCCATGGCCGTTGACCATGACGGACAAGGTTTGTGGACTACCGGTCTGGGGCATGGCGATGCCAACCATGTGGGTAAGTTCCTACCTGATCGTGAAGGCTTGCAGGTGTATCACTGTCTTGAACATGGCAAGACAATGGTGGCTCTGCATGATGCCAAGGATGGTTCTGTGATATGGGAGAAATCCGCCGCAGAGGATAACGATATGGGACGATGCATGACGGCAGATATAGATCCCAGTTCTCCAGGATATGAGTTTTGGTGGTATGGCTCAAATGCTTGGACGGCAGACGGTACCACTGACCTGGGCTATAAGCCGAAATCATGCAATGCCGGCATTTGGTTCGATGGTACATTGTCAAGACAGCTGATTAACGAGAATATCATAGAAAGTCCGGCGTATGGACGTACCTTTACTATATATAGGTATAATGAATCGTTCATCAACGGCACTAAGTCAAACACATGCTGGTATGGCGACCTCTTTGGCGACTGGCGCGAGGAGTTCATTGTGCCTGACGGTACAAAGCTTAAGGATATCAAGATTTTCTCTACATGGTATCCTTCAGACTATAAGTTCCCGTATCTGATGAGCGACCATACATATTTCATGAGTTGCGTGAATCAGAACATCGGTTACAACCAGCCCACCAATCTTGGGTACTATTTCGGTGCAGATATGGACATGAGTCAGGTACCGCTGGTTGACAACGGTGCTGATGGTATAGAAAACATACATAATATGCCGACGCAGGTCAGCATCAAGGAAGATAATAAAATATATGACTTGAGCGGTCGTGCAACCGACGTGAGGCATGGCGGCATACGCATAGTTGGAGACCGTAAAATCCTCATAAGGCGATAATGCACCATTTGTGGTGATAAGTGTGCTTGATAAAGTTTTTCTGCTTTTTCTTTGTTGTATGAAAAAAAAGCATTAACTTTGTACTCGCAATAACTTGATAACATGAAACCCTTATAACCTAAAAAAGCAATTATGAATACAAAAGTTCTGATATACCAAGTTTTTACCCGACTATACGGCAACCGCAATACTACACGAAAAGAGTGGGGGACAGTAAACGACAACGGTACGGGCAAGTTCAATGATTTTGATACGAAAACCCTGAAGCACATCCGACAGATGGGCTTCTCGCATGTGTGGTTCACAGGCGTGATTCGTCATGCTACGCAGACAGACTATTCCAAATATGGTATTCCTGTGCAGCACCCATCGGTGGTGAAAGGCAGGGCTGGGTCACCATATGCCATCTGTGATTATTACGATGTGGACCCGGACCTTGCAGTGAACGTGGACAAGCGTATGCAGGAGTTTGAGGCACTTGTCAGTCGTGCGCACCGTGCCGGACTGAAGGTGATAATGGATTTCGTACCAAACCATGTGGCACGGCAATACCAGTCCATTGCAAAGCCAAAGGGTGTGAAAGACCTTGGCGCCGGCGATGATCAGGAGCAGGGTTTCTCGCCGCAGAATAATTTCTACTATTGTCCGGGCTGCAAGTTCGAACCACAGTTTGATGCAGGCGGTTATGAGGAGTATCCAGCCAAGTCAACGGGCAACGACCATTTCGACCCGCATCCGGGAATGAATGACTGGTATGAGACTGTGAAACTTAACTATGGCGTGGACTACTATACTGGACAGGGACATTTCAACCCTATTCCCGACACATGGAATAAGATGACCGACATACTTCTCTTCTGGGCACAGAAGGGCATAGACGGTTTCCGGTGCGACATGGCGGAGATGGTGCCGGCGTCGTTCTGGGCATGGGCCACCGACAAGGTGAAATATCGCCATCCCGACATTATCTTCATTGGCGAGGTGTATAATCCTGCTGAATACCGCAACTATATCGCTTCCGGCTTTGACTACCTGTATGACAAGGTGGGCATGTATGATACCGTACGCAATGTAATCTGTGGTCATGGCAGCGCCAGTTTCATAACGGGGGCTTGGCAGTCAACCGACGATATCGCCAGTCACATGCTTTATTTCCTCGAGAACCATGACGAGCAACGCATAGCATCCGACTTCTTTGCCGGCGATGCCCGCAAGGGTGTGCCGGGACTTGTTGCTTCGGTGCTGATGCGCTCTAACCCTTTCATGCTTTATGCAGGTGAGGAGTATGGAGAGCGTGGCATGGATAAGGAAGGATTCAGTGGCAAGGACGGTCGCACCACCATCTTCGACTACTGGAGCGTGGACACTCTGTGTCGTGCTGCCGACGGCACCTTGACTGCTGAAGAACAGTATATATACGACATACACGAAAAAGTGCTTCAGATAGCGCGTAAGGAGAAGGCTGTTGACGGCGCATTCTATGACCTTATGTATGTAAATCCGTGGTCTGCGCATTTCGACAACAATAAGCAGTATGCTTTCCTGCGTAAGAACGATAAGAATACTCTGCTCGTAGTATGTAACTTCAACGGTAACGCTGTGGATATAGACGTGAAGATACCTCGTCATGCCGTTGAACTACTTGATATCAAAGAGAAAAAATATACAGCTGCCGACCTGCTCTCCGGCGACAAGACCACGTTCTGTGTCAAGGGTGATGACAGCGTCAGCATGATCGTCCCACCATACGGAGCGAGAGTGTGGAAACTGTGTTAGGAAATAAGTATTCAATAATATTATTTAATATGCGTAAGTTTTATCTTTTATTCTTTTTCTTTTGTATCGTAACCAATATAAGTGCAACTGTAAAAAGTTTGAAATTAGTTGATAACCAGTTGTGTACCAGTGATAATAAAGCCATTCAGTTGAGAGGATGGAGTACCC
>JAEEHW010000085.1 GCA_016281055.1 Prevotella sp. | reverse complement strand
CAGACTACCTTGTGCAATATTGAAGAAACGCAGTTTGTCTTGTTTGCTCAGCTTTCTATAACCTTCTGCTATATTTGCCGTGACTGACACTGCCGCTCTTGTAAACTGTGAGCGCAGGCCATATTTCTCAAATTCCGGAAAATTTGCGGTATTCCTATATACAGCCAAGCAATACTGATACGCTTTCTGCCACGCTAATATATTTTTAAATGTATTTGACATCCCTTCTTTTCATCCAACACAATATAATACAACATACGTATTGTCCCTATCACTCCTCTATCACTCCCCTATCACTCCTCTATCACTCCTACTAACTCCCCTTAACTCCTCAAAAACCACTACGACAGCAACTGCGTTAGGAATACATCTGCAAAGAGAATAAGGATACTGCTGTTCACCACTGCCGAGGTACTGGCCTTGCCCACCTCCACCGAACCACCGGTCACGGTGTAGCCGCAGAATGACGACACACTGGCAATGATGAAGGCAAACACTATGCTCTTGATTATCGACATCCAGATGAACCAGGGGTTAAAGGCATGCTGCAGGCCGAGAGTCAGGTCGTCAGGCGACAGTATATGTCCTATGTATGCCGTGGCGTATGCACCCACTATGCCCATACCGTCGGCAAAGATTACGAGGCATGGCATCAGCGTGATAAGTCCGAGAAGTTTCGGCGCAATGAGATAGTTGGCAGAGTTCACGCCCATGATGTCGAGAGCATCTATCTGCTGCGTCACGCGCATGGTGCCAAGTTCGGAGGCGATGTTACTGCCCACCTTGCCGGCAAGGATAAGACACATTATACTGCTCGAAAACTCAAGCAGCATAATCTCACGCGTGGTGTAGCCGCTTACCCAGCGGGGCATCCACGGCGACTGTATGTTGAGCTTCATCTGTATGCATATCACCGCACCGATGAAGAAAGATATCAGCAACACGATGCCTATGGAGTCAACGCCAAGCTGCGACATCTCCTTTACATACTGTTTCATGAACATACGCCAGCGGTCTGGTATGGCAATGGCACGCCACATCAGCACAAGGTATTCACCAAGCGTCTGCAGGTAGTTAAATGGAAAAATCATGCCGCAAAGGTACGAAAAGAATACGACATTTACAATAATACAACACCACGTAATGGTTAAATTGCTTTAATATACACATAAAAAAGGTGTAGCAGTAGTGCAGTCTCGTTTTTTTTTTGTAACTTTGCACCCAAATTTCAATTAAAAAATACAGAATATATTATGGCATCATTCATTGAAGACAAAGTAGTCATGGAAGGTATCACCTTTGACGACGTACTGCTTATTCCCGCTTATTCTGAGGTATTGCCACGCGAGGTGGAGCTCAGTACCAAGTTCTCACGTAACATTGACCTGAAGATTCCTTTCGTCACCGCTGCCATGGACACAGTGACAGAGGCTCCTATGGCCATCGCCATTGCCCGTGAGGGTGGCATCGGCGTGATACACAAGAACATGCCTATAGAGGAACAAGCTCGTCAGGTGGCTATCGTGAAGCGTGCCGAGAACGGCATGATATACGACCCCGTGACCATCATGCGCGGCAAGACAGTGAAGGATGCACTCGACATAATGGCTGAGTATCACATCGGCGGCATCCCCGTGGTTGACAGCGACAACAAGCTCGTGGGCATCGTGACAAACCGCGACCTGCGCTTCCAGACAGACATGTCAAGGAAGATTGACGAGGTGATGACAAGCGAGAACCTTATCGTGACCCATCAGAAGACTGACCTTGAGAATGCCAGCCGCATACTGCTCGAACATAAGATTGAGAAACTGCCCGTGGTGGACGACGACAACCACCTCATGGGTCTTATCACATACAAGGACATCACCAAGGCAAAGGACAAGCCAATGGCCTGCAAGGATTCCAAGGGCCGTCTGCGCGTGGCTGCAGGTGTGGGCGTAACAGCCGACACGTTCCAGCGCATGGAGGCATTGGTAAAGGCCGGCGTTGATGCCATCATCATTGACACCGCACACGGTCACTCTGCTGGCGTAATAGAAAAGGTACGCGAGGCAAAGGCTGCCTTCCCAGAGGTTGACATCGTTGTGGGCAACATCGCTACAGGCGAGGCTGCGAAGGCTCTTGTTGAGGCAGGTGCCGATGCCGTAAAGGTGGGTATCGGTCCTGGTTCTATCTGCACCACACGCGTGGTGGCAGGCGTGGGCGTACCACAGTTGTCTGCCGTATATGACGTAGCTTCTGCATTGAAGGGCACGGGTATTCCTCTTATCGCTGACGGTGGCCTGCGCTACTCTGGCGACGTGGTGAAGGCCCTCGCTGCCGGCGGTTACTCAGTAATGGTAGGTTCACTCGTTGCAGGTACCGAGGAGGCTCCGGGTGAGACAATCCTTTACAACGGACGTAAGTTTAAGTCATACCGCGGCATGGGTTCGCTCGAGGCTATGGAGAAGGGTTCTGCCGACCGCTACTTCCAGGGTGGCGTGAAGGAAGCCAAGAAGCTTGTGCCGGAAGGCATTGCCGGTCGTGTGCCTTACAAAGGAACCGTACAGGAGGTGATTTACCAGCTCGTAGGCGGACTGCGCTCTGGCATGGGTTACTGCGGTGCGAAAGACATCAACGCACTGCACGATGCCAAGTTCACACGCATCACCAACGCTGGTATGCTTGAGAGTCATCCGCATGAGGTGATCATCACCAGCGAGGCTCCTAACTACAGCCGTCCACAGTAAGCAGTTTGCAGTTTACGGTTTATTGTTTACAGTTTACGGTTTATATATAGACTACAGATTATATTATATAATGAGAAAGACTCTTGCATTACTGGCACTTGGCATCATTGGTTGTGCCGCGTCCGTTTCTGCGCAGGATGACCCAATCATCATGACAGTGGCAGGCAAACCTGTGCCACGCTCTGAGTTCGTGTATTCTTTCCAGAAGAACAATGGTGAGGATGTCATCGACCGCAAGACGGTGGACGAGTATGTGGAACTGTTTGCCAACTACAAACGTAAGGTGCAGGCGGCACTTGACGCACACCTCGACACTCTGACATCATACAACAAGGAGTTTCGCCAGTACCGCGACCAGCAGATACTGCCAACACTCATCAACGAGGCTGACGTGGAAGCGGAGGCCCGCCGTCTGTATGACGAGGAGAACAATCGTATTGGTGTCAATGGTCTCTACGACGTGAGCAACATACTGATGCATGTGAAGCAGAACGACAGCGAGGAAGTGCTGAAGCGCAAGCAAATGCGAGCTGACTCCTTATATAACGTCTTAGTGGCTGGCGCCGATTTTGAAACAATCGCCAAGCAGTATAGCGAAGACCCTGGCACGGCTTCAAACGGCGGACGCATCGGTCAGGTAGCGAGAGGACAGTTGCTTGAGAAGTTCGAGGCTGCCATGATTGCCCTCAAACCCGGCGAATTCAGCAAACCCGTACAGACGGAGGTGGGATTCCACATTATCAAGTTGAATGAGCGTAAGTCGCTTGCCCCATACGATTCTCTACGCAACACCATCATGGCGTATATAGAGAAACGCAACATACGAAAGGCTCTGGCACAAAACAGACTGAAAAACATTGCACAGCAGCGCAATACCACGGAGGAAGCCGTGATGGACATGCGCAGCGACTCCATTTCAGCCATCGACCAGAACATGAAATATCTCATAAAGGAATATCATGACGGACTGTTGCTCTATGAGATAAGCAACCGTGAGGTATGGGAGAAGGCTGCAAAAGACGAGAAAGGACTTGAGGCTTTCTGGAAGAAGAACAAGAAAAAATACACTTGGGAAGAGCCACGCTTCAAGGGTATTGCATACTACACACGCAACGCAGAAGACATCGAGGCTGTGAAAAACTGTGTCATGGGACATGATTTCAGCGAATGGGCTCCATTGTTGAGAAATACTTTCAACAATGACTCCGTACTGCGCATACGCGTGGAGAAGGGCATCTTCAAGAAAGGCACTAACGGCATCGTTGACCGCGAGATATTTGGCAACAGCGAAGCCAAGGTGAAAGAAAAGAAAGATTTTCCATACACCGCCACATACGGCAAGGTGCTCAACGCTCCCGAAGAAATGGGTGACGTGAAGGCGCTCGTCGTGGCCGACTACCAGGAGATCATGGAGAAAAGCTGGATAGAAGAACTTAAAAAACGCTATCCAATAACCGTTAACAAAGAGGTGCTCGCTACCGTAAAGTAAAAGAATAAAGAAACAGATGAAAAAATCTTCACTGATAGTTTCCGCTACACTGCTGACAGCCGCATTGCTGCCGGCAATGTCTGATGACAACACCAACTACATCGACGAGGTGGTGTGGGTCGTTGGCGATGAAGCAATCCTGCGCTCCGACATCGAAGTGATGCGCCTGCAGGGCGAACAGGAGGGCGTTGACTGGGGCGGAAACCCCGATTGCAGAATACCTGAACAGATTGCCGTACAAAAACTGTTTATCAACCAGGCTGCCATAGACAGCATCGAGGTTACTGAGGCTGAGATAGCACAGGGCGTAGAGCAACAGATCAATGCCTGGATTCAGATGATCGGTTCTAAGGAGAAACTGGAGGAATATCGCAAGCAGAGCATCGCAGAGATGAAGAATGAGCTGCACGATGAATTCAAAAACCGCGAACTGTCTCAGCGTATGCGTCGCCAGATAGTGGAGAACGTGACGGTGACACCAAGTGAGGTACGCAACTATTTCCGTAACCTTCCAGAGGACAGCATCCCCATTGTGCCACAAACTGTGGAGGTGCAGATTGTCACAATACAGCCACGCATACCTATCGAGGACATCAACAAGGTGAAGGAGGACCTGCGCGACTACACAGAACGTGTTCAGTCGGGACGCACTTCGTTTGCAACTCTCGCACGTCTATACTCTGAAGACCCAGGCAGTGCCCGCCAAGGTGGCGAGATGGATTATGTTGGCCGTGCAATGCTTGATCCAAGTTTTGCACAGGTGGCATTCAACCTCACCGACCCGAAGAAAATCTCCAAGGTCGTGGAGTCGGAATTTGGTTTCCATATCATCCAGCTTATTGACAAACGCGGTGACAAGATAAAGGTTCGCCACATTCTGCGCAAGCCACGTGTATCACAGGAGGCAATCAACGAGACTATGGCACGCCTTGATTCAATAACTGCTGACATCAATGCGGGAAAGTTTCCTTTTGACGAGGCTGCCACATACATCTCTGACGACAAAGACACGAAGAACAACCGTGGCATAATGTCAAATCCTACCGAAGACGGCAAACGCACCTCTCGCTTCGAAATGAAAGACCTCCCCACCGAAGTGGCAAGAGCCATCGCCCCTTTGGCTGTAGGCGAGATTTCCAAGCCTTTCACCATGATTAATTCTCGCGGAAAGACGGTCTGCGCAATAGCAAAGCTGCGTAATCGTACTGAAATGCACAAGGCCACCATCACCGAGGATTTCCAGGTAATGAGCAATATCGTGCTTGAGAAGGCTCGGGACAAGAAGATAAAAGACTGGGTACAGGATAAGATAAAGAATACATACGTAAGAATACCGGCAGAGTATAAGGACTGCGATTTTGAATACGAAGGATGGATTAGGTAATGCACAATGCATAATTCACAATGCACAATGCATAATACTAAATCTTAATTCTTAACTCTTAACTCTTAATTCTTATAGAGCATACAAGACACATAAACCTCAGAACCGCTGTGCTGGTTCTAATGACGCTTACCCTTTGCACTATCGTTGGTGCAAAGGGTAAGCGTCAACGTGCAGTAGCACGAAAGACCGACACCCGCGTATATCTGCAGCATGCCGACCTGCTGTCGTACGATGTATATGGTGCACACCCAGGAGCACAGTTTGTGAAGGGCAAAGTGTCATTCCTGCATAAGGGTATGCATCTGACATGCGACAGTGCATACTACTATGAATCGTCTAACTCTTTCGAGGCTTACGGTCATGTAAAGATGCGCCAGGGCGATACGCTGACACTTGTGGGCGACCGCGGCTATTATGACGGCAATGACGAGATGGGACACGTTTGGGACAATGTGATACTGACACACCGTGGTTCCAAACTGTATTGCGACACTCTCGACTACGACCGCATGTATGGCATAGCTGATGCCTACGGCTCTGCGGGCATCAAACTGACAAGCAAAAAGGACGTTTTGACAGCCGACTGGGGCAGACACTATATGGACTCCAACCACTCTGAGTTCTATTACAATGTGATACTGACCAACGACAAGGGACTGCGCATTGAGACCGACACTCTGATATATGACGAGCGCACCTCTCTGGCTCATGTCACAGGACCATCGGTGATAACACAGAAGGGCAGCAAGGTAAACACCACCGACAGTTATTACAATACCTCAACAGAACGTTCTGAACTCTTTGGGCGCTCAACAATATACAACGGCGCAAAGGAAATAACTGCCGACAGCCTGTATCACAATGACCGAACAGGCGAAAACGAGGGATATGGCAATGTCATATACAAAGACACACTCAACCGGAATATGCTCATTGCTGACCATTGCATATACAATGACCAGACAGGAGACGGCTTTGTAACACGAAACGCCGTAGCGGTAGATTACTCACAGCAGGACACTCTGTGGATGCACGGCGATACCATACGTATTCACACCTTATATATCAACACTGACTCTGTACAGCGTGAGGTTTATTGCTATAACCACGTCAGGGCTTACCGCAACGACCTGCAGGCTGTCTGCGACTCTCTCGTGTTCCACTCCGTGGATTCGTGTATGACGATGTACAAAGACCCCGTAGTGTGGACACAGGGCAACCAACTACTCGGTGAGAAGATTCTCGTATACATGAACGACTCTACCGTGAGATACGCCGAGGTGTTGGGACAAGCGCTGTCTGTGCAGCAGATGAGCGACTCCGTGCACTTCAACCAGATTGCGAGCCGTGACATGCGTGCTTATTTCGTTGATGGTAAACTGCGGGAAAATTGGGCAGTATCAAACGTGCAGGTGGTGTACTACCCCATAGACGAGGCCGACACTACCATCATCGGTCTGAACTATACCGAGACTGATACGCTTAAAATGTATCTCACCCCAGAACGCAAACTTTATAAAATATGGATGTGTGCAAGCACCGGCACACTTTACCCTTTGACACAGACACCTCCTGAGAAACATAAACTGCCATCATTCGCCTGGTTCGACTATATGCGTCCTCGTTCTAAAGACGACATATTCGTATGGATACCAAAGGCAAAAGGCACAGAACTTAAACAAGAGAGACGAAGGGAACCACCCAAAAGAAAATAAAATCTTTCTAACATAATGGATATCATTCAACTGCTTCCAGACTCCGTAGCCAATCAGATTGCTGCTGGTGAGGTGATACAACGCCCCGCTTCTGTAATCAAGGAATTGGTGGAAAATGCCATTGATGCTGGTGCCAAGCATATCAAGGTTTTGGTATGTGACGCCGGCAAGACTTATATTCAGGTCATTGATGATGGTTGCGGTATGTCTGATACCGATGCGCGCCTGAGTTTTGAACGTCATGCCACATCAAAGATACGGCAAGCCAACGACCTGTTCTCACTGCATACCATGGGATTCCGTGGCGAGGCGCTGGCATCTATCGCCGCCGTGGCACAGGTGACACTGACAACGCGCACCACAGACAACGAGGTTGGAACACGTCTTATCATTGCCGGCTCAAAGGTGATGGAACAAGAGGTGGTGTCATGTCCAGTGGGAAGTAATTTTCTTATAGAGAATCTCTTTTTCAATATTCCTGCTCGAAGGAAATTCCTTAAATCGAATGCCACAGAGATGAGCAACATCATGCAGGCATTCGAGCGTATAGCTCTCGTATATCCCGAAATAGAGTTCTCTCTATACAGCAACGGCATGGAAACGATGTGTCTGCGAGCATCTAACACAGCCCAGCGCATCGCTGACGTGTTTGGCAAACGCATTACACAGCAGTTGCTCACCATTAACACAGAAACGACTCTGTGCAACATCACAGGCATGGTGGGAAAACCCGAATCATCCAAGAAGAAAGGATGCCATCAGTATTTCTTCGTCAACGGACGATACATGAAGCACCCTTACTTCCACAAAGCTGTAATGAGTGCATACGACCGACTGTTACCGGAAGGTGAACAGGTGTCTTATTTCATCTACTTCACCGTCAACCCAGAGGATATCGACGTAAACATACATCCTGTCAAGACGGAAATAAAGTTTGACAACGAACAGTCTATATGGCAGATATTAATGGCTACGGTGCGAAATGCCGTTGGACAGTTCAGACTGAATGAACTTGACTTTGACACTGAAGGAAAACCTGACATCCCGGTATTCAACCCAAACAGCAATATAGACATTACGGAGCCAAGCATCAACTTTAATCCGCAATACAACCCTTTCAATACTACTCCCTCGTCTCAGAAGAAAACATCTTCTGAATACTCTGGAAGAAGTGCGAAAGGCTGGGATGACCTCTTCCCTACCCCATCAAAGCAGAACGACACAGACATTGAGGAGTCTTTTGTACCTTTCGACTATGACGACAAGATATTACCGGAAACGCCTGCAGTAGATGTTTCTCCTACTGTAATCAATACGGACTCTCCAATGCAACTCTATGCGCAATACATCGTAATACCGCAGAATGAGGGATTATTGATTGCAGACCAACACCGTGCAAGCCAACGAATACTCTTCGAACAGTACATGGAGGCACTCAAAAACCACACAGCGCATACACAAAAGGTTTTATTCCCTGAGGTTGTACAATTCGCTCCTGCACTTGCAGAGCAACTGCCCCGCATCATCAAAGAACTGACAGTAATGGGCTTTGAACTGACGAACCTCGGTGGCAACAGCTATGCAGTGGAGGGCATACCCTCTGGACTTGGCGGACTGGATGCCGTGAGGCTGGTAAACGACCTCGTCAACGATGCCGCAGAATGTGGAACAACAGCGACAGAGGAAGTGCACACCATCCTTGCCTCGTCACTGGCAAGGAAAGCTGCCACCCCATACGGAGAGATACTCTCGACAGAGGCTATGCAGACAATGCTTAAGAATCTCTTTAAATCTGATACACCACGATACACCCCCGACGGAAAGATAATCTATAGTATTATATCCGAAGAAGAACTTAAAAGCCGCTTCACATGAAGCGGCTTTTAAGTTTTAAGAAATAATCCGAATACTCAGATTATTCCGAATACTCGGAGTACCCAGAATACTCCGACAACTCCGATAATTCCGATTTACCCCAATAAAAAAGGAGGCTGCAACCAATTACTTGGCTAACAGCCTCCCAAAGAGTTAGAGAGAGAGAGAGGTGGGCGCTGAGGGATTCGAACCCCCGACCCTCTGCTTGTAAGGCAGACGCTCTGAACCAACTGAGCTAAGCGCCCAAACGAGTAATTTCTCATTTGCGAGTGCAAAGGTACTACTTTTTTTTGAACTGTGCAAATATTTTCCAGTTTTTTTCTTAAAAAAATAGAGATATAGTCTAAAAAAAATGGAGTTATTATCTAAAGAACATAGAGATCTTATCTAAAAAATATGTGGTTGCTCATACAGAGCAACCACATATTCTATTTAGAGAGTTGTAATTATCACTTAAGCATCATCTTCTTCTGCTCTACAACATATACTCCGCTTGCGAAGCCACTGTAGATTGAAGTGCCTGGGCGAACATCGAGAACTCTGACGAGCTGACCACTTGAAGTGTAAACATTGATGGTCGTAGCGTATGTGCTCTCTACCACGATGCGTCTGCCGCTCGGATAAATCTTCATACCATTGCTCTCAATTACATCCTCGGTTTCTGGCTCTGCAATGCCCTTGTCCTCAAGACTGATGCCAAGACCATCGATATAGATCACCTCAGGCTTTTCATAAGCGATATCAGCGTAAGCAGATGCCTTAGCACCACCATCACTATGAGCAGTATTCAGGATGTAAGAGCGGAACGGATAGATTGGAGAACCCATCTTGAAGAGGTCGCCAGTATTATCCTCGTTTACATCATTCAGAGCAATAGCATACTTAGATTCACCATCCTCGTTTGCATCGTTCATCATCGCACCATAGTGAGCATAGTCTTGTGTACCACTGTTAACAGTCTGAACTGTCAATGGCAGAGCATCACTGGTAACGGCAATGTCAGCATTGGTTGCACTGAACGTTATCTTCTGCGGATTACCATATTCGTCCTCTGTATTCATATTGAACTCATAGAACTGCTCACCTGGGAAGCTTACTATGAACGGTGTGTATGCTGCGAAGCCACCGCCTGCGTCTTCCTTGTTATTACCATCGAGTGACAGGAGCGGACGCTTGAAGTGTGCCTTCACCGTACCACCTGATACCTCTGCACCATCCATAGCACGCAACCAATATTCGTGGTTGATGATGTTAGGATTCTCGTTGGTATCCATCTCACCGAAGAAGTAGGTGATAGTATCCTGGTCACACTTCTTGGTGTTACGAACGTGTGTAGGATCTGCCTGCTCATCGGCGTAGTCATAGAAGCGCTCGATAGGTATTGAGAGAGAAGTCTTCTTGACTGTGTAAGGCAGACAGATGCTTGCCCATCCCTTACCAGCAGTCTCAACGAATCCAGTCTCGTTCTTCGGTACACGGTCATACCATGCACTTGATGCTATGAACGCTATTGGAGCGTTAAAGTTCTCCTTATCAACGAGGTGCAACAGGGCTGCCGTGTTGTTTGGTGCGCCCATCACAACCTGATGACCCTTGATGTTAGCTTCATCTCTATCAGCCTTATAACCGATACCGTCAATCTCGTCACCGACCTTCTTACTGATGTTATCACCGCTTGCAGTGTAAACGAGCAGGTTCTGAGTAACCTCATCGTTGCCTACAGTGAATCTCCAGTAAGATGCGTCATTTGGCATATCCTTAGTCGGAGCATAAGCTACATCCTGAAGGTCTGTTGCCGTACCCTCAACACTTGTACTGAAGCCTTGCTTGTAGTTCGACTTGGTTACCTCACCGTCACGATAACATGTGAAATCGATAGCCGTGAGACGTGGATCAAGAGCGGATGTTGCCATGTTGGTCATAGCATTGTGGTAGAAACCTTCATCCTTCTTCGAACCATAGAAGCCACTTGCACGCCATACGCGGTTTGCAGCATCGATGTTCACACAGCTTGTGATAACGGCTGGTATGGTATCTATTGCTGTTGCAGTGAGGTTCTGACCGAACAGTATGTAGTCGTTGCGCAGCGAGTCGCCTTCTGCAACCACACCTACTGCCTTGTTATAACCTGCCTGGTTGAACAGTGCATGATAGATAACCCTCTTCACCGTGTTCGTGCTATAAGGATCTGCTGTGAGGTGACGTGGTGAACCACTGCCGTCCTCAATCTCGTATGCATACTCCTCATTGTAACGAGTGTTCCATGCATTTGCCTCTGCCTGTGTCAGGTAAACCTTCTCACCACGAGCTGCATCAATACCGTGACTCTTCATGTGACGAGTACTGTTGCTGCCATATGCAGGAAGATCGTCATTACCTGTGCGGAGGTATGTCACACCAGTAACCTTACCTGTGCGGTAGTCTGCACGACGAGCATACATGAAGTCCTCATTGCCGAAGTACTTTTCAATTCTGTCATAGTTTGGTGTTGCCTCCTCTGAACCACGACGGAAGCGCTCCTCCAGATAGTAACGGTTGAGGTTGTATGCAATCTTACCGTACTTGAAGTCCTCATCTGCCGCATTGGTCAGGTCATAACAGTTGTCAAGTGCTGGGTTAGCCTTAGTTGCTGAACCACTGAGTACACGTACACCGACTTTATTCTTCAAACCATATACGAAGCTGTTGTGTATGTGAGCAACAGGATCTGCACCTTCTTCATCAACAACGCCGTCTGCCAATGGCTTACCTACAACACCGAGGTTATAGACATGACCCTTGACCTTATTCAAGAGCGTTGGAGCAAGTTCATCTGTTACACGATCCTTGTTTGTCAGATCGATGGTATGACCCATACCGTCAAGTTCACCCTCGAAGTCATAGAATGGTCTATGATAATACTGCTGGTAGAACGATATGTTGTCCTGCAGATAGAACTGTGCGTACTTACCGCCCGTTGGAACTGGATATGGACTTGCCGGGTTGCCGAGCTGAACCGTCTTCTTCCAATTGTTCTTATCGTAACGTCCTACGCTGTCAATGAAGCAATAGAAGTCATGCAAGTCTTCCTCGTCAATGATGTATATGCGTGGCTCGTTGAGCGGAGCAACATATACTGGCTTGACTGGTTTGTTAGTCGTTGCATTCTGAGCTTCTTCTGTGAGTGCCTTAAAGTCATTCCAAGCCTTCAGGCTGTCGAGATACATCTCGTGTGCCTGAACACGTGCCACAGCTTCAGAGAGGTGCAGATGCAGACTCTCGTTCTTCGGAGCGTGCGTAGCCATACGGTGGAAGTTGTGAACGAGCAGAGTGTCAGCTGTTGCCATATTCACTGGGAATATAGTTCCCTCAAGACCGTTGAACTCGATACCGAACTGTACGCCATAACCGTTCATGAAGTAGTAAACTGGTACATCGAGGTAACCGTCTGTCTCATCGAAGACAGCACCCTTGAATACACCGTTCTGTACAGGGCCATTCTGCTTGTAAGAGTCGTAACCCTTAGGAGCACCTGCCACTGTAGCTGTGCTTGGTACCCACTTGGCTTCGTCAACGAACTTCCAACCACCATGCTCCTCATCCTTCTCACGCATACCGATACGCCAGTAATAACCTATCGGAGCCATAGAGTCGTCAGCACTGATCTTCACGTTCTTGGTTGTGAGACGTACCATCTCGCCTGGCAATGCACAGTTCTCGATGTCGATGTGACCGCGCACCTCAGGACCCTGAACGTAGTCTATTGACAGATACAGAGTGTATGTGTAATCACGAGTATCATACAAGAAGATGTTTGTCACAGGAGAAGAAGCCACAACCTCAGAAGTAGGATCATCAGGATTTTCCAGATAAGTAACCTTAAAGAGACCATCCTCATTCGTTGACAGTTTCGTTATCGTCTTATATGAAAGGTTGTCCATAGCAGTACCATAATGATACTTCAACTTTGACATATCAAGCTGATTATACTCATGGGTATTGTCGTTGAAGAAATAATATGTACCAGACATATTAATATCTGCATCCTTACCTACCTTATCTTCCAAACCGACATGATTATCCGTGGTATAAATAGCATTGATTGTAGTATAACCCTTTTCCTGTTCTCCCTTCTCGTCAAGTGCAGGAACTGTCAGTACCACAGTTGCCTTACATGTCTTTGAAAGGTGACGGTTATAGTATGCCTCAGTGGTATTATCCACTGCATCAACCAACTGCATTGCAATGACAGGCTCATCAGTAATCAACTCGCCATTCAACACTGTTGACGTTGTCATGTTGGTAGCACGCTGCAAATCACCATGAACAGGTGTCTTTGACTGTCCTTCAACCACAACTGGAGCTTCATTATAAACGAGCGTTGTGTCATCATGTGCACTTAAACGCAGCTTATAATAGGTATCATTCCAACGCTGTCCTAATGTATCTACACCAACACCTGTTGGAACTGTTCCATATACTGATGGATTTTGAGTCATCGATGCAGGATATGTACCAGGCTGGTCTGTAACCTTAAGATTACTACCAATCTTGTAATAGCCACCATCAATATCACACTCGTCATACTTATCGTCAGACTTATCTGTACCTATGTGCTCACTACGCCAACGTATGCTGTGCAGAGTCACCTTCTGTCCCTTCTTCGCACCCTTCATGATGGTAAGGAGGTCAGTGTTATCACTGTCAAACTTAAGAGGTTCATTCCTTGAGTCTGATGTATAACCAGTGATGTGGATATTATAGAAATAGTTATATCCTTCAATATACCAGTAGTGCGCTGGCTCTTCCTCTGTTGCTGGGTTAGCACCAAGTGTCTCATCATAACGCTTAACGTAACAATCATCAAGAATATAACGTCCCTGTGCGTTATGTGGGAACACGAAGTTACCCGTTGTCATAAGGAAGTCAGGCTGTCCAGGGCCATTGCTGCTCGTTGCATCATCAGCTGGACGTTTGTGAATATTGTCAGCATAGATGTAACCACCACCCTCGTCAAGACGAGAACTCATTAGGTTCACCTCAGCAACACCTACGATAGGACCATAGAATACAGAGTCAACCTGTGTGGTCTTGTCCTGACCCTCAAGATCCTTAGAACCAACAACACGCGTTGTCACATTCTGTACTTTCAGAGCATAACCAGATGATACACCAATCATATTCTTGGCTGTAGCATCGTTACGTTTCTGGAAGTTAACATTGTCAGTCTTATCAGGATAGAAAGCATTGATATAACTCTGCTTCTTCTGCTGGTATGACACTGCATCGTCACCTGTACCAAGTTTGTTCTCATAGTCATGCCATTTAGCTGAGAACGGAGTATTGGTATAGATACAACCTACATAGAGGATGTTGTTAGACAATCCGAGGAAGTTACGTGCACCCTTATCACCCTGAATAGAATCTTCCATTGTGATATAGGAAACTGACTGCAAATCTGCACGGTCATCAATACGACTTACCATCTGAAGCTCACCGATACGTGACATAGAGTATGGGGTCGTGTTGGTCACGTTGGTAGCGTAGTCACGCGCACCAAGCATGATGACGTTACAATCCTCTACACGCAGGATATCCATTCGCTGGAATGAGTTCATCAGGCGGGCTCCCTCGATGGTTCTACCACCATTGTAGCCATAACCCTTGATCTCACCAGTACGGAAGCCCTCAGAGAATGACAAGTGACCGTCACCATACATACCACCCTCTGCCTCGAAATCATATGCTGATACATAGGTACCAGTATAGAGAGGTGGTTTTGGATATTCCAGACCCTGGAAGTACTTGTTCTCCTCATAGATGTAATGATAGTGATTATACCTATCCTTATAGTAGTATCCGAAGAGGTCTGTGCCATGAGGCAGGTCAACCTCTGTCATCTCCTGCTGAGAAATGGTCAAGTGATCCCTGTCGTCATTTCCTGGTACATCAGCATATCCATCGTTGTTAGTATCTGGAACATTATCCCATACTATCATAGTGGTGTTACCACCATAGCCAACAGATGTCATTGTTGTAGTTGCCTCATCGGTGTTGTACTGATCGTCATACTTCAGCACGATGGTGTTGTTTGCCATCACTGAAGAACCAGAAGCCAATGAGTAACCGCCACCATAGATAGCCTCACCGACATTGATGTCAACATCTTCCCAACCATTTGCGTATGATGGAGTTGTAGATGTCTTAGTGAATGCCTCCTTGCTTTCGCCAACAGCAAATGTCGGATTAGCATCGATGATTGACTCATAAAGCGTAGGTGCGATGATGTCACCAGCCATGAGCTTAATCTCCTGCTTGATGGCCTGCTCAGTGGCACCCTTAATATTCACCGTAGTCTGGCTAAGGTTGTCTGTGCTCTCATCCTTACGTTTAACAGCATAGACGCCCTGCTTGCCTTCCTTGACAGTGTAATAGTCAGGATAACCTACGAGCACCTGAGTGCTACCCCAGAGGTAACCGGCGTATGAACCACCTGTTACAGAGTGGAGTGTGCGTCCGTTGAGATAACGTACAGTAGCATTACCTACTACGTTACCCTGCAGACCACCACCGAAGATATAGTTAGCGGAAGTACCCTGGTCATTGAATACCTCATACGTAGCATTAGCGACTAAAGGTGTAGAACCCTTGGCACCATTACCGTCGTTAATAGTGAGAGGATCATTTGTCTTACATACGGTCTCTGCACCAACGATGACCTTAGTGTCACCATAGACGTAGCTGTTAGTACCATAACCGGCACCATATACGTTACATGCAGAAGCACCTATATCAGTGATATTATCGAAGTATTCAGTACGCAATCCCTTCAGCATGTTGCTTCGGAGGTCAACGATAACGTCACCAATGATGTTACCTGATCTGTAGCAACCGCCATAGACGTTGCCGCCCCTATACTCGTTATGAGATACATTGTCAGATGTAATCTCAACAACCGATGGATTGAACTTGTTCTTAACAAGCAGGCGAATCATAGGATTCTCAGACTTGCGCTCACCAAGCAGATAACCACCGACGTGAGTTGTCACGTTACCAGTTGCCGAGTTGTGCCATACATAGTTGGCATTGTTACATCCACCTATGATATGTCCAGTGATTACGAGGTCGTCAGGGAACTTGATGTCCACGACATTACCATTGTTCGTACCTGAAGAAGCAGGATAAACGTTCATGTTACCACGGTTACCACCACAGCAGAAGATACCGATAGTAGCATCCGTCACGTTACCTGTTTCCGAACCGTTCCACAGCACTGTTGGCTGAACAGACATCTCCACAGGCTGGAAGTAAAGGTCCAGCAAGTGTGGATAGACGAGAGGACGGTCTTCATTCTTCACAGCAAGATACTTCTCCTTGATACCATGGTTGGCAGGGTCTGTATCCCAAATCACTGTATCCTCAAGGTTGATGTTGTTGATGGTCTGGAAGTTCGAGAGGAATGGGTTATCCTCTGAGTCCTTGAAGAGCGCATCACCGTCGGAACCGAGGTAGATACCACCTACCTTGATGTAATCCTTGATGTTGAAGTTAACCTTAGCGCTGTTCACACCACCGGCACTTACGACACCATCCACAGTAGCAGCGTTACCACCACCAAAGACATCACCCTCGATGACGAGTTTGTTATCTGCGTTCATACCATGGAGCTGGATGTTTGCCTCGATGGTAGATGGACGATAAGATGCGATGTTCACAATCTTCTGTGCATCACTGGCAACAGAAGATGAAATCATACCGTCACGCATCGGCACTGTATATACAAGGTCATAACCCTCGAAGACATTAGTCTTGAGATAATGCTCGTTAGGTGTAACCTTCTTCTCACCATTCACACCGAGTGCATAGAGGTAGTTACCGTTACCACCACCGTAAACGTCTCCGTAGAGCGTACCACCGTGGAGGTTCACGTGAGTACCATAACCTGCAGTATGCTCCTCATTCTTATATCCGATGGTACCAGATACGTCGTTACCACCGTATATATTCTTGTTGATGAACAGCGTGCCGTTTGACTCATTGTATGTATTGCTGTCGAATGTCTGGCTTGTCGTACGGAGACCAATCTGTACGTTGGTGTTCGTGTAAACGTCACCAATCAGACCACCACCGAACACTTCGTCAACAGAGCCAGAAGTTACCAGTACGTTGGTTTCATTAACCGGAGCATAGTAACCACCTGCGAACACACGGCGCATGAATGTTTTATTACCAATGTGTACGTTAGTAGCACCGTTGGTCATACCGTTGTAACCACCACCAATGACGTCGAGCAGAGACTGCAGCGACTCAAAACGCTGGTAGTATGGTACAGGATCACCCTGTGCTGGATGCTCATAAGATGCATCTGGAGTTACCTCACCATCTATATTGATGTTGATATGAGTGTTCTCAACAGTTGTGAGTTCACCATAACCAGCACCGAATACAGAGAAATGTGCAGAACCCACCTTGTCGTAAGATTCCTTCCACTCACCTTCGATGAAGATATTACCAGAAGTATATTCACGTCCAAGCGGAGTATTCTTACGCAACATACCCTTGGTCATTGTAACATAAGTGTCACCAGACACTGTGCTGCAAGCATGACCGCCACCATAGATGTTATGGTCTATATTGAATCTCTTGTTCTCTGGGTCATACTGTGGAGAGTATGTAGCAGTGAGGTAAGTGTTGGCTGGAGCCCATGCACGAATGTCATTGCCTTCCTCATCCTTCGAAATCCATTTCTGTGAGATACACCACTCACCACCGCTTACGTCGATGTGTGTGTTACCCTTGACAGCAGCGTCAGTAGATTCATCGCCGTTGGCTTCACCAAAGCCGCCACCGAAGATGTCATAACCGAAGTTACCACCAGCAACATTCACATACGTGCTACCGAATACCGTACCTGACATGCCACCGCCATATACGCGGTTCCAGAGCCATGGAGAATTGGTGTCGGAAGACGGAGTATTTACAGATACACGAGAGTGACCATATACTGCACCCAGTCTTGTGTAATCGTTTGCAAGATTCTTAACACGTCCGCTACCACCTGCATAGACAGGAGAGAATATCAAACCACCGTTGATTTCCACATCAGTAGTGTAAACAGGATCTGCAGTCTCAGCAGCAGGTGTGATATTATTGTAGTTAGCCTGATAAGCACCTACACTTGCTACGTCACCACCACCAACGACAGAACCGAATACCATAGTACCATCTGCCGGGAAGTCTGCATCCTCTGTATCAAGATAGCTGTTCACAGAAACCCTTGTGGTTTTAACCACGCGAGCAACGTTATTGTAGTCCTTATCAATTATACCGTCATCATTGGTGTCAGCAGACTCAACACCTGCACCACCACCGAATACAGAACCACTGACGATAGCGCCATTGATAGTAACGAAGGCATCACCAGCAACCTCACCGAGCTTGTCGTCACTAGCCAGACCTACACCGCCACCGAAGACGTTGCGGCAACCAGATGTACCGTCAAGCATGACATTGGCATTACCTACGACCTTACCAGCCCATGATCCACCATATACATTTGCCATCACGTGACCATGCACACCACCAGACCATGCGTAGCGTGAGCTACGGTAACGACGGAAGACGTTAGAGTTGACACCGCCATAGAGCTGTTTCTTAGTTTCATCGCCAAGAGCACTCCAGCGAGCTCTCATCTCAGTCTCAAACGCCTTGTACTGACCTAAGTCTTCAGCATAAGCCTTATAATTCTTGTACTCAGCGTATGCTTTCTGTTCTTCCGGTGTAGCATCATCACCTGGTGCGTTGAAGTTTGATACATTCATCACCACGTTGGTATTGCCACCGATAGTTGTGTGCTCACCATAGCCACCGCCAAGGACAGAGAACTGAGGATAAGACTTGTTCAGTATAGTATTGAACCAGCAGATTGCAAACGGAGTGAGTTCCTCACGGTCGTAATACTGCAGACCCTCCGTAATGAGGCCGTGGTTCATCGTTACATTAGCATTGCCAGTAATCTGACTGTTTACATTACCGCCACCATATACGTTGTGGTTAGTGGTGAAGTGGTTCGCAGTCCAGTCATAGAATCCCTTAGTGCCCTTCAGGTCGTCAGCAGTAAGTTCGCCGGCCTTATAGCGCGACATAGGAATCATGTTAGAGTTGTCGAAGTAATATACTGTACCTTGCTGCCAGTCATCACACTTCTGACTCCAGAGCATTGAACCGCCGTTGACAGTCACATAAGTCTGCTGCAGCACGTCAGCACTGATGATAGAGTCGTTCTTGCCTGCAACATATATACCGAGGCCACCGCCGAAAATATCACCGGCCATGTTACCGCCCTCGACGAGGACGTTGGTGTTACCATAGATGTCGGCCTTCTCACCACCACCATAGATGTCGTGATATATATAAGGAGTAACTTTCTTACCAAACATTGTTGAGTCAACGATGTTGACAAGTGTAGAACCATATACAGGTCCCTGGCTACCACCAGCAAATACGTTGCGGAACACATTACCACCACCGATTACGACAGTAGTAACAGTGTCTGTGGCATATTCCTCTGTATTAGCCTTGACAGCATTGACCTTAGCCACGTCACCGCCACCGTATACAGAACCATATACCTTACAGTCGCGCAGCACCTCTACGCAAGTAGCGTTACCTACGTCACCGCGTGCACCACCACCGAAGATATCACCATAGATAAGACCACCATTTGCAGTCACGTGTGTATTGTTACCCACATAACCGAGCGTAGTAGCCGCTGGCATCTTGTTGCTTACGGTACGATAGCGATCACCATAGCCACCACCATATACACGGTGTATGAAGGTGTTACCACCGATGGTTACTTCAGTGTCGTTGTTAACCTGTCCTTCCATACCACCACCGAGTACACCGAGCACAGTATAACCTGCAATACCGTAACCATTAGAGAAGATACCGATAGAGTGGTTGTCATCACCTGCCGCAGTAACCTGATTGCCATCCTCATCGATGAAGTAGCTAGCAGGCTTAGCGAGAGCCTCGTCAGTAGTAGCATCCTGTGTCAGCACACCCTCCATACCGACGTTGACGTAGGTATTCTTAACATTTGTTTGCGGACCGTTACCACCACCGAATACATAGAAGTGAGGAGTGTTATTGTCATAGTATGACCACTTCCACTCATCTGTCTCAAGCAGATCCTTCGGTGTCATGCCTCGTGTCACAGTAACACGTGCCGTGCTGTCAACATCACAATAGATGTTACCGCCGCCGAAGATATTGTGTGCATTATAGGTCCTAGCGTCACCAGTTTTACCAATGCTGAACCTGTCGAACCACTTAGAAACGCTCTTACCGTTGACTGTTTCTGTCGTTACGAAGAGATCCTTGTTTTTACTCCATGACTTAAGATAAGAATCCAGTATATCTTCCTCTGTCATCTCAACACGCTGATCATAAGTCTTAGCAGCCCATGATTCTGTGTCGAACATGTAGTCCCACATCACGGTATAACCATTGAGGAACACCTCTGTGAAGCCATGAACGTTAGCCTGAGCATTGTTGCTTGCATCGACATATACACCGTTACCACCACCGTAGATGTTACCAGCGATATGACCGGCAGACATACCTACATAAGTGTCACCCCAGACATCGGCCTTGTTACCACCGCCGAAGATGTCACCATAGATATATGCCTTCTCAGTCTTAGTATATACTGATGAATGACCAGTACCTGCAGGAACCTGCGTGCCGGTTGCACCTGGCTTAAGTTCACCTATATTGTGCTCAACACCAGAAGCATCCTTGATGACACCCTTCTCCTCGGCCTCATCTCTTGTGTAAGCTCCCTCACCTGTATATACATTATCAGCCAAGCTGTAATATTCATCTGCCGAATATATAGTCTTTGTACCCAAGGTACCAACGGTAGCCTGATTACCGCCACCGAATACAGAACCATATACATAGCCACTGTTGACGTTGACCTCAGTGCTTACACGTGTCTTGGCATAGTTACCACCACCATAGATATTACCATATATCTTAGCTGCAGTAGAATCAACGTTGATAGTTGTAGAACCAATGACCTCAGCCATGCCCTCACAACCAGCCATGTTTGATCCAGAACCAGAACCATAGATGTTCTGCTTGAAGACACCACCGTTGATGTTCATCACAACGTTACCAAGCACGCGGGCATTGCGTGAGTAGTTGTCTCTCGTTACACCGTATGAATCGTAATCTGTGCCAGGATTGGCATAAACGCCCTGCGCCCAGTCGCTTCCACCAATACTACCTTCATTACCCCAATAGCGAAGACCTGCGGCATAGTATATGTCGTTACCACGACCACCACCGAAGATATCACAGTTGAACTCACCGCCATTGATATTCATCTCTACGGCTGTAGTACCTGGCTTACCGAGCAATGAGCCACCAAGCGGGTTAGGAGCCTGATTTGCGAAATTAATCAACTGGTTGTTTACATAACCATTACCTGCACCGAAAATACCAGCGCCCTGTGGCAATGAACGTGGGAAGAATTTACCACCGTTGATAGTTATCGTCGTTGAAGTCTCTGCAGGGTCAATTTGTGTAGTATATTCTATATCCTTACCCTGAGATGGATCATAGACAATAGAGTCAAGACAAGTAATATAAACCTTGTCAGCACCAGTATGCTGTTTGTACTCATTGTAATCACCATACTTCACGATACGATGTGGATCCTTTATACCCTTTGCCGAAAGATCTGCAAAGTTATATAACTTGACACCTTTTTCTGTATATTCTGCAGCATTAGCCCAATAAGGCAGACGGAGGTCGTTGGTATGCAGTTCGTCACCACCGATACCGTTGAAACCACCTGCACCAGCAGCATAAATACCAGGCTGAGCTCTATAATACGGCTTGTTTTGTCCATTTATGCTAACATTATATACCGTATTAGAGTATGCAGCCAAGCCATACTTACCGTCACCAGTGCCAGCAGTTCCCGTCCATTCTGTATCGCCTTCCGGACTGTTAAGGTCGAATGTACCACCATTGATGGTAATGTTTGACTTACCATAGAATGTTGACATACACACACCCGCGTTCGTATATGAACCCATGTGACGTCCGAGAGCGCCACCATAGATCTCACTGATGACAACACGATCATTAACATCAGCTGCCACTTTATTCATCTTAGAAGACGCTGGGTCAACGAGGATGTTACATCTGCCAAAATATGTATCAAATGGCTGATATACATCCTGATTATCACCATTATTCCTTGTACCATAGTAACTCTTGTAAGCCTTAAATCCGGCATTCATATCAGTACCGAATGTCTTTGATTTACGCTTGTTACCAAGAGAACCAGATGTTACACGACCGATAATACCGCTTCGGATGATGATATTGACGTCACCATACTGAGCACCCTCGTGGTTACCAGCCATCACGGCACCAACATCGTAACTTGCGGTGCTGTTACCATAGTTCATGTTTGCATTATTGCAGCCACGGTTGATGTCAACAATAATCGTACACTTAACCGGACGGTTAGGAGTACCCACGATACCATTAAGGTCAGTATCTGTTGACTGACGACCAGAAGCACAGATGTTACTGTAGAAGCCAGACTTCACAGTAATGGTGAAACCTTCCGGATGAGGGATGTACTGCTTAGCCTCAAAGTTTGATACAGAACCCGGCATCTGGAGGAAGCGGTCATCATTGTTACATCCACCGAAGATCTGCAAGTCGGCAATCTTCGTTCCCGGCAGAGGTCCTACCTCTGCAGAAGCAGAAGAAGCAGACGGGAAGTTAACCATCTTGATGCTGTCACCCATCTCGAGGTTATAGTACTGACATGCGATGATGCCGTAACCACCATCACGAGACTCATGACTGAATGTTATATTCTCAAAACGAGTATCACCGAAGAGAGCGAGCTGAGTACCATTACCAGCACTGTTCTCCATTTCTATCTCACCCTGGAACTTGGCACCAGTCTGACGCTTACTACTAATCGTAGCGTTGCGGTTCATGAACTTGCTCTGTGCACGCTGATACCATACGTCATAGATACCTGTGGTGCTGTTACCATTACCATTCTGAGTACCGAGGCCAAAGCCCTCCTTTGTTACAGAAGCCGGACTCTTACCAATGAGGATAATCTGGTTCTCATTCCATGTACCATTTTCTGTCAACAGAGCATAAGCAGCAGGCCATGTCTTCACCGGTTTTTCTGGAGACTTACCATCGTTGGTATCAAGACCTGGTCCAGTAGTACCACTACCATTAGAGTCACTGTATGGAATTATCAGATCCGACGGGTTGATATAGACATAATCTACACCCCACATCTCACTCAATTCCTTGTTAAGAAGAACTAAATTATTACAGTTATGTCTGTCAAGTACAACAACCCTACATGTATATGCACCACGATCCATATCTGGAGCATTCTCTATTTCAAGAGAAGAACGTGTCTCACCCTCAATAGGATCGCCATCCAATACATACCACTGATATGAAACCTGATATCCCTGAGCCAGCAAAGAAGACTCAGTAGGATCCAAGGTAACTTGCAAGGTGTGCTTTGCTATTGCAGGCACTGTCTTCTCTCCTGCCGGCATAGCATCATAATCTGCCTTCGTCACATTACGATGTATGTATGACATACCAGCTCTTGGATTGGTAGCATCGCCATTGAATGAATATGTGAAGCCAGAGTTAGGAGTACTTGTTGCATCATAAGTACCACCCTGTACATCAAGGCCAATGAACTCTGCATAACTATAGTATATGGCAGGAATTCTCAGAAGCATTTCTTCTGCCAGAGCATCCTTCGGAGTTGCATTATCGGTACCAGGATTATTAAAATGAGCCTGGTATGCATTCCATATAGCTTCCCAGTTGGTAATCTTAGTTGTTCTTGCCACACCATTTTCAAAAAACATGGTCAATGGGACATCACCATATATAGGTTTTGGAGTATAGTCTGTATTCCAGTCATTCAAACCATCATCATATTCATATCCATTCTCGCTGTAAGTGATATGGGCAAGTGATCCCTCATAGTCAGGAACCCACTTGTTCATACAGTCATCAGCATTCTTACACGGATAGTAATCAGCCGGTGTCTTCACTCTTATACTCTCAGGCAAAGCATAATAGTTCTTCTCTGAGATTCTAACACCAAGATATTCCTGATGACTTGTATAAGTAGTACCAGAAATAGTTGTTTTATTATCTTCTATCGTAGCAGTCACGTCATTCGGCTGAAGTGTGCCAGGAACCTTAACAATTTTAGACCTGAAATACTTATAGTCATCACCACCTTCTGTTCCCTTCTTTGCAACTACATAGTAGAATCGGTCATACGTTTTCTGTTCAGAAAGCACGAGTTTGTCACCACCTGCAGCAGCAGTCTTAAAACCCTGAACCAGTGTCTCGTTGCAGAGGTCATACCATGCGTAGGTATATGCCTCCGCAGCACTCTCAACCTTAAGAGTAGCCTGAAGTTCCAGAGCATGTGTACCAGGCAGGGTGTCGGCATCAAGATGCTCAGCACTCTTCGAGGTAAGTATAGGACGACCAGTCACATCATCCCATGCCCATGTATATTCTGCCTCATAAGGCAAATTGTCGAACTCGTCAATTACGCCTTCCTGAATAGCTTCCTTTGTCCAATCTTTCCATATACCCTGGTTTATACCCTGATAATGTCCAGAGAGGTCATCGTTACCAGATATGGTATTCTCTTCATGCTTAAGGATGGAGCGAGCACCGTCATAGCCATTGTAACCACAATCAACAAGCGGGCTGCTTGGTGATGTCGGTGTGATAGGACCGAGATAGAACAGCTTACCATCATTGCCACCATGCTGACCACCATCCACCAGTAACTGGTTGGAAGCACTTGTACTTGTACCGTTATTAGAATTCTTGGAGGCTTTATTCTCCCATATCATGCCTGCAGTGGCATGGCTACGCATCTGTCCTTTTCCTTCAACAGTTACATCATCAGATTTTGTATAGAATCCACCCGCTTCATTACCATTCTCATCTACATTCTCGTCCGAACGAGTGTGACGCAGGAAGTAATTGTTATAGTAGCCAGACTTGATTGCACCAGGATAACCAATCCAGTGCTGGTGTGCAGACTGTCCAGTTGTTATGTCTTCAGTCATAGAACCATAGTTCACGAAACCGAAGATAGGACCAGAAATGGTACACATACCACGCATCTGACCTGTGAAGAACGCCTGCTGTGGCCAAGGCAGTGATGACCAGTTACCACTGCTGTACATAGAACCTACGATACCACCGATGTTTGCCAAGAAGCGTTTTGATCTTGCGGAATAGCTATTGTCAGGATTATCGAAGCCATAGTTAAAGCCTGTTCCCTTAACACGAACCGGGAACACGTCAAGGTCAACATCAACAGAAATCTTGTTGATGCTGATGCTACCGCCGATGTCACCACGCTGCGTATCGAAAGCAGCCTGTGTCCTACCAATGGCACCACCCACCCAAAGGTGATATGCGCCCCTAGAAGCTGAGAGGTCTATCAAGCAATAATCATTAACAGAAACATACCAGTCCACACATGATGCGTAAATAGAGCTCTTTCTGACATCAATGTTGGTCACAGTAGAGTTGTTGGTCACCATACCGGCAACTACACCTACTGCAACGCTGGTACCACGTGTATCATCATAACGTGCCTTACAGTTCATTGCACTTGCATACATGAACGAGCCATTATATACATCATGCTCAAACTTGGCATCCTCAATGATGAAGTTCTTGACTACAGCCGGATGGCTCTTGTCGCCACCGATACAGCCGAAGAGACCCCAGTTCTGCGTTGCACGTTCAGAATACGCCATATTGAGCGTACCGCCACGCCATACCTGACGGATACCACTGATGGTGTGGGCCTGTCCGTCGAAGGTTCCGCGGAATGTATGCTTCGCATCATAGATGTCCTCTGAGGTGAAGCCGCATATAGGCTCGAAATGATATGCAGGATTGAACTTATGGCGTACCCTGTACTGAGTATTATCATATGTAATAGCATTAAGGGTTTTGCCATTTTTATCCTTGAACGTCATTTTTTCCGTCAACCCAGTCAAGTCATCGGCCTTCTCCGTATCAAACTTCACGTTTGTCTCAAGGAGGAAGTTTGATGTATTGAAGTGGTCTGCGTCATCCATTATCGGATTACCATTCTCATCGATACCATTCTCAATGGTACCAGAGAGGCGTGACAACTCTGACCACAACCTGAGTTCTTCCTCATCTGTGATGACATACGGGTTTATTGCCTTACCGCGCGTATTGTTGTCTTCAACGACTGTACCCTTCTGCGTAGTCATGTAAGGAGAAGCAGCAGAACCCTTGTCGTCGGTCATGTGCGGTGAGTTTAATGTCGGCAGATAAGCCCTTGGCAGGGTGAGCACTGCAGAAGCACCGTCTGATGCCATACAAGTAACCGTTACCGTAGATGAATATTTCGGCGACGCCTCACATGTTGTGCCAGTGACTCCAGTCTGCTCGGCAGCATCAACATACCACTTAAGTGTCACAGGGTTGGTACCCTCTGTGACAGTAGCCTGGATACTATGTGCACCTTTACCACGCTGACCACGGTTCAAATCGACGAGTTTGATGATGGCAAGCTTGTCCACCTTTGCCAAACCATTGATGAATTCCTCTGCCTGTGAACTCTCAACGTATGTACCGACGTTGTAGCCCTGCATGAAATAGCTATAGACTGGTGCATTAAAAGTACTCCAGCTACTATTACTATAACTTGGAATAATACCCTGGTTATCGGCATTGTTAGCCTGGCTACCATTGTTTTGTGTGTACCACAACACAGTACGTGACTGACGCTGGCTGTTATCCACTCTGTTTTTCCTTGGCAAAGAGGTAGCAGCATCACCCACATTAAGGTAGTCGATACCGTCAACTGTCGTCGGTGAAGCAGAATAGTTTCTTGAGAAAGTATTCTGACTCTGTATCTCACTGTTGAGACCCAGCATATATCCATTATACATCCATGACGATGTCTTTTCTCTGTTGGCAGCACTGACATTGCCATTCTCAGCAGAATAGTCATCACTGACAGTCTGGTCAGAAGTACCATATTCAGTCCAAGCGCCAGCCTTCAGGAACATACCGGCTACTGGACCGACAGAACCCATTGGGCAGTATATCTTACAATTGTATGCACAAAGATTCTCCGGCATACCCGTACAAGGCTGCTTTACATTACCTACGACACCGCCGGCAGCAATATGGCCCTGACCATAGCTACCGTTATTCCATCCGGTACCACGCTTGATAGGCATATTGATTTTCACGCCACTTGCACCGCAACGATTGAGGTTACTGGTGGAAGCAACATTACCAGCAACACCGCCCACAAAGAGGAATGTTCCCGTACAGTCATCTGCACCATTTGCACCGCCTGCTACAGTTATGGTAGTACCCGTCACCTTACTGTCGGTAATCACACCAGAACCTGTAACGCTACCAGCCAAGGCACCTATAGAAACAGTAGACCCCCATGCGCTAACAGAGTGGTCGAAAGTCATAGAACTATTCAGAACCTGACACTTCGATATTGTACCATTATTGACCGAGGCACACAATATACCAAAATTACAATTGTTATACTTGTTCCCATCGGTCATGGTAGCATTGCTTATGGTAAGACGTTCCACAGTACCGCTGACACCAAGGAACAAGCCTGTATTACAACAGTTATCAGCGCTTGTCAACTTGAAGTTCTTGATGGTCGTTCCATTACCATTGAAATGTCCAGCAAAATAGGAAGCATTAATCCTAGCAGCCACACCGTATTTCCATACGTTGTTGCCGAGGTCAATTTCCCCTACTTCCTGTGGAATTTCCCAATAGTTGGTGTTGCCAGCCATTACCGAACCGAAATAAGCGAAGGCCTTTGCATCACGTATGATGTAAGGGTCGCCGTTTGTTCCGGTACCAGTAATACCCGCCTCAGCAATAGAGCCAGGCGTATTACCATCCCATTGAGAAAACGCAGAGAGAGTGCCCACTGTCGCAATGACTGTCAGCACAAAGAATCTCTTAAAGGTTGTAAGAATTCTGTCAGTTCTCTTCATATTCTTAAATTTTTTTTTGTTATCTTCTCCTTTATATATACTATGTATATAATAGTAGTCAGTTATATTTCAATATGTTACGCGTCAAGGCGCAATTTCTCTTCCATAGACACGGTTATAGTTATACCTTAACAAACTACAAAATTAATGTTTTTGAATGAAACAATGAAAGAAATTAACAATTTTCGCTATTATTTTAACTTTTATTAAAGGTGGCATTTGCAATTCATAATGCATAATTCACAATGCATAATGCACAATGCACAATGCACAATTTATAATTCATAATGCATAATGCATAATTCACAATGCATAATTCATAATGCATAATTCATAATGCACAATGCACAATTCTTAAATCTTAATTCTTAATACACCATCATTCATACTGTATTGTAAAAGCATAGGTATTAGGGTGTAATACCTATGCTTTTACCTCCTAATATCTATGCTTTTACAGTGTAATACCTATGCTTTTACAACGCCCTCTGAATCAGGCTGTAAATCAGGCATTTCAGTTACTCACCTTCCCAGAGTTTCTTCTCACCATTTATGATGTATATCTGGCCCTTGCGCATCTGTGAGCGCTCAACAGGTTTGCCTGAGAGGTCATATACTGCTTTCATTTCATCAGTGTCTTCGCTGACACCCTGCACATCAGTGGTTTCCTCATCCCAGTCTTCATCGTCGAAGATGAAGTTTATGCCCTTGGAGCCGGCATCAAGATGAATGCCCTGACTTGCGAGGTAGTCGGTAGAGAGATATGCCTTGTATGCCGGAATCTGACTGCCCACGAACTTGTAGAAGCCAACCTCACTACTTATCTCTGACTTGTATGCAAGCGTATAGATATTGAGCGTGCCAACGCTGACGGCATGATCCTCCGGATTACCTTCGAGTACTGAATACTGACCACCATATACTGGTATAGCATTTCTGTGGGTACCCTTAAAGGTATAGGTGGCAGGTGCCGTAGCATAGATGATATATCCACGTCCAGCCTTCAATCCTTCATTCGGAGTCACCTTCTTCAACTTCAGAGTGGTCTTCTCTGCAGCAATAGCGGCATATACCGTAAGATCGCTGCTTTCCGTGAACGTAGCATCAACAGGCAGGCAGACGGTACTCCAACCCTTGCCAGATACTGGACCAACCTCCTTGACAGTAACAGTGTAGGTATCAAGCAACTCATATTTCAAGATATTAGACGGAGCACCCAGTCCCCCGCGCTCATTGGCGGCACGAACAAGGAAGCGTCTTCCTGCCTGAGCATCACCCGGCTTGAACGAAGCATCCGATGAAACGCTAAAGAACAACGTATCGCCGGTAGCCTCATCAATACGGAAGATGAAATAGCAGAGGGCATCCTCAACCTGATTCCATGTAATGATACAGTCACCATTGTCGCTGGTATTGTTTCTGATGAGGGCATTTTCCATGGATATCTGCTTAGTGTGTATGGTCGGATCGAACGCGTCGTCGCCACCAAGCACGTTATGCAACGTATATTGCGCAGCCTGCCCTGCAGTAAGTATGCAGTCATCAGAGCCAGCCGCCGGTGTAGCCGCACGAAGCGTACGCTTGGTGAGGTCGGCCGGTGTTCCGTCGGCATTGAGCGAGCCATACTCATGCATGCGGCAGAGCAGGTTCTGGTTCATCGTGCTGTATCCCGTTGCTGTCGGCATAACGTAATAACGTGTCTTGAGGAATGTGTTGGCAGGAGAGTTATCCCATGTACGTGCAATGGTGTACTTACCATTCTGTGCACTGTACGCTGTACTGCTCTCAGCCTTCACTACGCCTTCGTTGAATACGAAGCCCCAGTCCTCACTGAACATATAGTCATCACCCTCATAGTTGCGTGACATATTGGTGTAGAAGTTGCGTGCCGCCACGATGTTGTTGCTCGTAACGCGCTTGCGGAGCATTATTTCCGGACGCTCCCACCATGAGTCACCTGAACCGCAGATGAAATCGACAGTACCCCAGATCTGGCAGTCCTCATAATAGCGATAAGTGTGGAACGTACCAGGCTGCGTGGTGCTTCCGCTTGTGCTGGAACCTGCCACGTATGTATCCTGATAACCCTTCATTGCCACATTCTTCCATACGGAGTGTATGCCTCGGTCATATACAGCGACAGCTGCTCCCGTTGGGTTAGGATCACCACGTTCCACTTGGAAGTTAGAGTAGCGGTTGTCGAAGGTCAGATCCTGGAAGTAACTGTCCTTGACCTTATTGCGCACCTCCATAGTAGAAGAGTATGATATGCCATACAGATACGGGTCATTGAATATCACCGTACCGTCGCGGCTCTGTCCGATGATGGAGACATTGTCGCGGGTAAGGAACGTGCGACCGTTGTAGTAGCCGTAAGCCTCGAATCCCTCACCGTCCTTGGTGTCATAGTATTTCTGACCAGGACCGTAATTGGTTGTGAGGGCATCATTGTCGGTACCCTTCGTCTGATACTCTCCGTCAGGAACGAAGATGTAATAGCGGTCGGTACCTGTTGCTGCATTGGCGGCATTGATGGCCTCCTCGATGGTGCCATACTTGATGTCCAACGCATCGAGGTTTGCAAGGACGTCATTAGGAACGGTCTGCACACGTTCACCGGCAGTCTGCGTCTTGGCATCCCATGACTGTTTGTGCGTCACAATGAAGTTGAAGTTACGCTTAACCGACACACTGTTTTCCACTACGGTGAACTTCACCGTTATATCCGTCGGATATGGAGTACCGAAGGCATCGGTGAGGGTATTTGCCGGAATTGTCATGATATGAGTGCCGGCAGTCAGTCCCCAGTATGTGAACCTGAGCGTATAGACATTGCTGCCATATACCTCCTTGGATGTTGCCACGCCCGTGATATTGCCGCCGTCTTCTGTTACAGCAAGTCCGTGCTTATCACTTGGCAGCACAACACCGCTCATAGCGTGGTTGAAGGTGAAGGTGACAACACCGTTCACCCCTGCCCCACTGACGGTTGTCGAGCCATCGGCAGTGGCGTTCTTGCCAGACACCTTGACACTGGTGATTGCAGGAGCAGTGACTCCAACGAAGTTGAAGTCGATGTTGTATGATGCCACCAGCGTGCCGCCGGCATCCTTGAGGATGAGCGATGCAGTGTGTACTGACGGTGTAGCCTGAGTAACGGTCACCGTACCGCCATTAGTGGCAGTAGCAGCAACGGTGCTCACGCTATTCTCCTCATAGTCAGGAGTAGATGTGACGGTCAGTGTTCCGTTGGCATTGAGTTCTGCCACCTGTTCCTCAGAGAGTGACAGTCCGCCCACGGTAACAGTGCTGAGCTGTGGCTTTGTGCCAATGACAGGATATGTAACCTTAAGCCACAGACACTCGCGCGACTCACGGAACTGTACTGTCTCAGTGGTAGCGGTACCGTCATATACAACACTTGCCGTTGTGCCGACATTATACAGTCCAGTGGTACGTCCGAGATTCTGCGACGAAGTACCGGCAATGGAAGTGTTGACGAGGTTGCCACTTGCTGAACTCAACGCAATGGTACAGCCGTGGGTGACAGGTATCGTCATGAGACATCCGCTGGTCACCTGGCAGCCCTCTTCCGGAGTAGTATTAACAGCGGCTCCCTTGTTGCCGTCGATGCGGCAAGGCATATCGATGAAGTCGTTGCCAATGTGGAGCTGGTCAACAATGATACCAGCCGACTTGCTGAATGCTATCTCTGTTGCTCCCTCGCTTACCGCCAGCGGCCATGTGACGGTGGCTGGCTCTGCGAGGTCTGAGACAGACACGGCATTGAGTCTGAAGTGCGGAGTGAGAAGGATATTCTTCGTCACGAGGTACTTCTGTCCGAAGTCATAGCGGTTGCCATCTGCATCTGTATAGTAGTCGAGAGTGTATCCCTCGAGATACAACTGCTGGTTGCGCGACGGCATTACGAACTTCTCATCCCATTCCACATGCTGTTGGTATGGTGGGAGGCCCTCCGCCTCACCGCCGGCTGAGAAGTCAACATAGTATGACTGCTTCTCCACGAAGTATGCCTTCAGCGCAAGACTCTTGCCCAGTGTCACGGTAATGGTACTGTCAGTAGGATCAGAATATACGACATCGTCTATACGACGACCATCATACTGTCCGAGGTTCGCGCCAGTCTTGTCTTCGTAATGCCCGTCGGTATAGAAGCGACAGCCGTCCTCATCCTCCCAATAGCTGAGGTCATAGAAACGGTTGCGGCGTGCCTTTACTGTCACTACGCTGCCATTGGTGTATTCGTAGCCGTTCTCTGTGAGAATAGTCTCTGGTTCCACCACAACAGTACCCATACCAGTGTTGGCTGACGATACGGAGAGATACTGATGCTCAGCGTTAGGCAATACGGCAGTAAGATACTGGTAGTAAGAATAGTCGTTGCCTATGCGCAGCGTATCCTGCAGGTCTGTATCATCCACAGTCCACTTATATATGTAGCCGCCTTCCTCTGTGCGTGGGATGTACTCATCGTCGATGTTGTCAGGTGCCTGACCATTGACCGTGGTACCACCCACCTTATTAATAGGAGCGTAGGTGGCGAGTGTGAACTCTGCACCCTTGCCTGACGGTATGATAATCTCCGTACCCTCTACCATGGTCATCCATGTATCGATGTTCTCATTGGTTATCACTGGCTCGTCATCGTTGTTGACAGCAGCGTCAGCGGTGCGGAACAGCACTGGCACATCGATGGTGGTCTGACCGTAGCTGCCCGTGCCAATGATATCGGCATGGGTGGAGTAATAAACATTCGTAGCACTGCGCTTCAGCGTAAGCGATTGTGCACCAAAACCTGTGCGGAAGTCCCACATGATTTCACATCCGGACTTACGGTTGCTAAGCAGGTTGTAGTTGCCATTGTCCTTGAATACAGGAACGAGCGTTACATGCTGACCCTCTTCCTTAAACATACGGCTCTCACCGAGCTCATAACGCACGGTCTTGCCTGCATCGAGCGAATCCTTGTCGAGCCAGTACTGCAGAGCGAATGAATACTGATCAGAAACACCTAAGTCCATGAACATGGTGTATGCCGTCGGGATATTGATGGCGTGTGTCTGAACAAAGTCTGTTGGGAATATTCTGCAGCTGTGCACGTATTCCTCAAGTTCTGCGAGATCGTCCGCTACATCAGAGAACTCTGCCACCAAATCTCCTTCTACATCGAGCATACGGCCGTTAAAGATGTCGAACTTAACATATCCTGCCACGCCCTTGTCGAAGTGTGCATAGTAGGTATTACCTGCCTCAGCCACCGTCACGGTCTTGATGTGGTCGGTAGAGATTATCTCACCATCCTTAGTGGTTGACCAGCCAACAAAAGCGTAGCCAGCCTTGGCGCGAGCCGTCAGTTTCAACTCTGAACCTGCAATGTATGAACCGTCAAGACTCTTCGGGCTGACGCTCACCGAACCGTATGTCTTTGGCTGTGCAAGAACCGTCAGACGGTAGGTGGTGAAGTCAGTTGGACGCATGGCCACCTGTGACGGCAATTTCTCAGATGCAATGGTGATAGCCCTGATGACACAGTTGCTTGTCAGCAACACTGGCGTACCCTCATAAAGGATGCCGTTGTTACGTGTAGGCACAGTACCGTCGAGCGTATAGTACATCTTACCCGTTTCCTCCGTAGTGGTAAGGGTGAAGGTGTGGTTCTCGTCATCAACAGTGATTGTCGGTGTCTCTGCCGTAGGCATCTGAGTGTCATAGACACAGAGGATGTCGATACCTGCCTCCTGATCATCCGTAGGCATCCAGAGAAGGTCTGTAGGCTGGTTAATGTTGACAATCTCACTTTCCACCTCCGTGAAGTTTGTCTTGGTGGCTGCGAGGCTCACTGACTGTTCACCGATGGTGAAGGTATGGATAGACGCCGGTGTCTTGGCAGGGTCGAAGATGACTGCCTTGATGCGGTATGAACCCGGAGGCAGCGTGGTAACCTTCAGTCCGCCGTTCACGTCGCAGTATGCAGCTTTGTTCATAGAAGAACGTATGAACGAGTTACCGTTGGTGCAGGCTTTCGCACCGTCTATATCCTCCGCCTCAGAAAGGAATACCACATTCTCCACATCAGTGGTGTTATACTTTATAAGGAACGTGGTGTCGCTCTCAAGCGAGAATGTTTCCTCAAGCGGAGCATCACTAGCGCCACGCAAAGTATATAGTTTGCCATCCGCATCCTTTAGCCAGTAACTGTAAGGAACCCTGACGAAGGAGTCTGTCCAGCCCTTGCCGCCAGAAACGTAGGTTTTAAGTACGTTAGACTCATCATTCTTTGGCACTGCCTTCACATCGTATGTCTGCATCATAGTGGCATGAGCAGACTGAATGGTGATGGAGTGTAGAGCAGCCTCCATGAAGTTAAGCGTCACAGAACCGTCTGCCGTTACAACGAACTTATAATCCATTGCCTGGCCTATCAGTGAATCCTTCGTCATTCCCTCTTCACTGCATCTCACATTCGTGCCAATGGTATCTGGGATGATGAATCCTTTTTTCTTCGTAGCCCATTCAGCATTCACCACGATAATCTCGTCTTTCAGACATCCTGGGATTCTGATGCTGCCCTTTGCCATCTGCAGACGGTTGTTAGAAGCGTTAGTAGAGTCACCGATAAGTACATTGCCCTGTCTTGTGATGAACAAGCCCTCCGTTACAGGCACATACTCCTTGGAGTTCAGTTTCATCTCCTGATCTTCAAGTGCCTGATCACACTGCAATCTACCCTTTGATGTTGAGGACATATAACCAGCCTCCGCACGTTCCTTAACACCACTGGTGCTTACGAAATCCCACTGCACCTTGCGGACAGACGTTATGTGGCACACGTCAGAAACGACGCGCCCCTTTGAGTTCTCTGCTATACAATAGTAGTATTTGTCGTCTGGAGATGTATGACGCGCAAACATATAGCTGGAAGTCTCACCATCAATCTTGACGGGATTGGTCATAAACTCATCATCGCAAGTGTACCACTGATAAGATGTGGCACCTGTGGTTACAAAGTCGAGTTTAGCAGATGTGTAGGTGAAGATTGTCTTCTCAGTACCGATGTTTGACACTACAGTAGGATAGTCTGTGGCAAGTACGCCATGTACAATGATGCGTGTAACGCCTGCATTATACAGTTCGTTAGCTTCCTGACGTATCACGATGGTGGCATCACCGTCACTGTTGACCGTGATAAGACCATCGGCAGAAACAGATATGACATCCTCGTCACTTGAGGTGTATGTCACAGGTGCATCAGAAGATGTATTATAATCTGTACGACGTGTGAGGGTATATGTATCGCCCTCGTGAATCGTTATCTCACTCTTCAGTGCATTGAGGTCTGATGGTGCAACCACACGGATTGTCATGGTGTGTGCCAATGCTGGCATGCCGTCGTGGGCAGCCTGCGTAATCGTCAGATTTGTAGAACCTGATTTGATAGTAGTGATTACGCCACTTGCATCAACGGTAGCAACGGTAGGATCGCTTATGGCGAATGTCAGTGCCGCATTGGATGAGGTTTCATAGTCAACACCACGCGTAATGGTGTATTCATCACCGAGACTTATTCGCTGATCGTCTTTAAGAAGTGCGAAATCATTGTATGTACAATCTATATAATATAGGTGAGTGTGAGCCACGCAAGACAATTTAACGTCGCAGTATCCAGCGCCATCAGGGATTGATACAAGCGTATCAATATACGTTCTTGTCTTGTAGTCGCCCAGTGATGTCCATTCGTCTGTGGCTGCATTACCATAATATATGGTGAAGCCACGCAAATCAGATGTTTTGTGGCTCTCCATTCCAAGAGTAATGTCTGTACCCATCTTAACATTAGGGATAACCATACTGTTTCCCTTGAACATCCACAGATATTGTTCGCCTGCGTATGTACCAATATCGGTGCTTGGAAGTGCATTTATCATTCCCAATGTATGTGCACCTCCAGTAAAGCGCAACGGGAATGTTTCACCAATCTCATGACCGTCAGCCGCAAGGATTGCATTCGTAATTGCAACATGATTGTAGTAACCCACGCCATCATTGCCACTGCCTGATACTTTCTCCTTCTCAGACCAGTTGACATTATCGGCAGCAAGAGCCTCGAAAGATGTCTCAGACCAGTTGGTGAAATCGAATGTGTGGTTCTTTGTCACAGACTCCACGATGACTGTTGCCACGCCAGACACTATTTCGCCTACTGCATTTGAGGCTACACAATAGAAATAATAAGAACCTGGTTCTGTCTCTGCATCTGTGGCAAAGCCGTATTCATGAGACGTTGCCCCCACAATGACAGTACCTCCGGTGTTGGAGGCTGTGGTATTGCGATACCACTGGTAGTTGACTACCTGGTCTGTTTCGATAGAAAGAGTCTTTGAACGTCCCTGAATGAGACGATATGTACCACTGAGGTTGACCGTAAACTTAGGCTTTGCAGGAAGCAGGATCTTTATCCAACGCATATATTCCAGATCGCCACCCATGACGACTGTAATAGGATTGGCAGTGGAAGTGATATTTACAGACGGTGTCTGTGACTCATTGGTACTCATTGCTTCACCATCGATAGTCGTGGTCTTTGTCGCATTATAAGTTTCAAAAGAGAGCACTGCACCGGCACACGATGGCAGTTGGAAAGTAGTACCGTTATTGACCTGACACCAATCATCCCAGTTGCCGTTGGCTATCTTACCAGGTCTGGTGTCGTAAGCTATCTTTACGTCGATGGTTTCACCATCCACATCAGACTGCACTACAAGAATACCAGCTTTGTTCTCTATCGCCAAGGTAGGAGTACCATTCTTGCGCTGCAAATCAAGAAGCACCTCGGCAGTGCCACTGCGTGTGGCAAGAGTCTTGGTATTGGCAGCAAACTTAGGATAGATAGTGACATCACTTGTCACGGTGTATTCTGCACCGAAGTCATAATCGGCTGTACCGTCAGTCCATCCCTGCATGGTATAACCTTCTTTATAAAGGTAGAGGTTCGGACCGGCAGGCAAGGTTATCACCGTACCCTTGTTATAACTCATGTTCATTGCTGTAGGAGGCAGAGCACCTTCTGCATCACCTTTGTCGTAAGTCACGCTGACTGGGGCATCAACAGTAAACGCCAATGTATCGGCGTGCTCAGCATAGTTGCCCGATGCTGCACGGATGACAGCAATCTTCACCGTACCAGGAGCCACTGCGGTAATCTTGCCTGTGGCATCGACGGTGGCTATCTCTGTATTCATGCTGGCAAAGGAGATGGCACCACCGCCTGTACCAGAGAAGTAGTCACGTCCCTCTGTGAGGGTGTAGGTATCTCCCACGTTGGCAGTCTTGGTCTTGGTGGTTACACCAAGTGCCATCTCTGCCTCTATGGTATAGATGTGCATGACAGCTGTAGGCTGCACATAGATGTCAACATAATCGTTGTTGCCCACGAGTGCACTTGTGAGTTCTATTGACGGAGTGCTTTGTGTGGTGGTCAGCCATCCATTTGCCGTTGTAGCGTTTGTGAGGTTGGTGCCATCGGCTCCACCCAAGAACAGGTTTATGCCGCTGGCAGACGAGAAGTCGTGCGCCTCAATGTTGAAACGCAATGTCGAGCCCACCCTTACATTCGGAATAAGGAATCCCTTATTGGCACCCGGCTGCAGATACTTCGCACCCTGGTAATTGAAAGTGAGCGGAAGTGTGTAATCCACCTGTTGGTCATATACTATGGCAGAGGCATTATTTGTCAGCGGACCGCCAAAGTCGAGGCCGAATGTTTCAGGTATTACGGCATTGTTCGCCATGAGCGTACCGCCAGCCACATTGTCTGTCCATGCACCACCCATGATGTATTTGTCATTGACACTATCGTTGTTGGAATCAGTATTATAATGTGAGGCATCCACGCTTGCCGTGGCATCACGCGCTGTATTCCATGCTTCGTCAGCCTTAAGCTTCGTCACTGTCGCATTGCTCCAATCTGTGAAGTCGAAGGTTGGCAACACGTCAGACACGGTAATCGTAGCCACCCTTGATGCAACAGTACCTACAACATTGGTGGCCTTACAATAGATATAATATGTACCGGCAGTTGCACGGTTGAAGGTGTATGATGCACTATTGGCACCAGCAATGGCAGTCTCGCCCGTCTTGTCTGCGGCAGTGGCAGTGTACCACTGGTATGACGTAGCGTAGTCGGCTGACACGCTGAGTATTCTGTCAACAGATGTCTGCACACGGTATGTGCTGGCGAGGTTGGAAGTAAACTCTGGCAGCAATGCCGGCAACGTCACCTTAATATATGAATAATACTGTCCGTCACCGATAACGACAGCGGCTGTTTCGCCATCGCCAGTTACTGTTGAGGTAATAACGGTGCCTGACTCATAATCAACACCGCCGTTGATGGTCGTGGTACTTATCGCACTATAGGCTTCCATCTTTATCGTTGCCCCCTTGCACGAAGGTGCGGTAAGCACGGCACCGCTCGTAACTTGGGCCCACTTGTCACCTCGGCTGGCATTGGCAAACTTACTTCCACTTGTCTCAGTATTTATCCACAATGGAACATCTATGGTTTCACCTGACACTGTAACCTGAGTCACCAACGGCTGGTCACTCTTGTTCTGCCACGAGACAGTTGGTGCACCGCTGTTTTCTCCAAACGTCCACGTCAGGGACACAGAGGCTGTACGGTCACCAAGAGATTTTGTATTGGCGGTGAACACTGGAGTGAATTCCACATCGACATCACCAAGGGTATATGTATCACCAGGTGCATAAGTGTTGGTCCCATCGCTCCACCCCGTGAGTGTATATCCCTCTTTGTAGAGAGAACGATTCTCCGGCAGAGTGTATTCCGAACCTATGCCCACCTCTTTTGCCGCAGGGGCATTACCTACCGCATCTCCTTTCGCAAAGGACACATTGACAGTAGAAGGTATCTCGGAAGCAGCTATTGCCTCTACCTTTATATATGGGCAAAATTGCATGCCACTGATAGTAAGCGTAGTTGGGGCTCCATTATAATAGAGCACCGTCACGTTACTGCGATTATTCTTCCAACAATTTATCAAAGGATTCTTTGTAGCCACAACATCATTGGCACTGTTTGTGACTGTTATCGCATTAGTGCTATATGTACAAGCTCCAACAGTGATCCTAACAGGTCCCAATACGTCCGTGGTGACAGTCATTCCTGTCATTCCGTGTTCGCTATGATATGTACCCGATATGACGCCAACTGCCGAAGGGGAATTTGATGCCACACGCGTGCCGTCATTGGCAACGCCGAAAGTCAGCACAGTGCCCTGTACCTGCTCACCTGATGTAAGCAACGTACCTGTCTGGTTATTTACAACAGCCTCGAAATCATTGCTATGGTCCACCTCTACATGAGTGATGCTCATATTATTGAACGACGTGCCAGCACCATTCGCTCTCCATATATATATGACAGACTGTCCACATATCTCATCCGTAGATTTGACTGTGTACGATGTTGAAGACGCTGTCGTAACGACACCACCGCTGTTTGCGCCAGCAATAGTGAAACGTAACTGATTGGTTGCCGTGTATTCGATAACGTCACCAGCAGACAAGGTCGTATTCAGCGTCACTTTGAAACCCACACTGTTGGTTCCAAAGTAAAAATTGCCATTGTACGTGTACTTATCTGTATTTTCCGCAGGAGAACGAAGGCTCACCACCGCAACACTACCACCCGAAACAGTGGCATTGGACGCATCAATAGGGTCTATCGTAGCTCCATAAGTGATTGTTTGATCTGTTGCCTGACTTGTACTTAATGAGAAAATCGTCGTTGCCCACGACTTCACACCACCCATTACAAACATGAGTAGTACCAGCCACAGAGTAGTGACAAATCTTGATGTGCGCACGTCAAGGTGCAAAATATTCCTGTGTTTATCCATTTACCTAATAATTTTTGCAATGCAATATGATTTCCACCAAATAGCAAAATTAGATAAAATATGCTAAAAAGAAGAAGAAAGCACAAGAATATTTGGATATTTTAAAAATATTTAACTATAAAAAGCAATAAAATCCCATTAGAAATAACACTTTGTCACATTACTTCTAATAGGATTAAATCTCGAAAATTCACAACGTACTATTCTTTAGAAGTTAAAGGGAATTAAGGGGAGTTAAGGGACATTTCTTTTCCCTATTAATTAGTCTAATACATTTGTCCTTTAACTCCTCTTAACTACCATTAACTACCAAGCAAGCAAAGGTATTTACCACATTTTCTTCTCGCCATTGACGATATATATCTGTCCCTTATGCATCTGTGAGCGTTCCACAGCCTTACCAGAGAGGTCATATACCGTTTCAGCATCGCTGTCTGCATCCTCATTCACACCCTGCACATCGGTAGCATCCCCATCTATGTCTTCATCATCGTCAAGGAATACCACATTGAGTCCCTTTGCTCCGGCATCATTGAGAGAGAAGCCCTGACTTGCAAGGTAGTCGCTGGTGAGGTATGCCTTGCGAGCCGGTATCTGACTACCCACGAACTTGTAGAAGCCCACCTGACTGCTTATCTCCGACTTGTATGCAAGCGTATAGATGTTAAGCATACCCACGCTGACAGCATGATTTTCAGGGTTACCATCGAGTACAGAATATATGTTGCCATATATTGGTGTAACCGCATTGTAAGTACCCTTGAAGATGTATGTATCAGGCGCAGTGGCGTATATGATGTATCCACGTCCTGCCTTTAATCCCTGAGTTGTCACCTTCTTGAGCGTCAGGGTGGTGTTGTCAACAGAAACGGCCGCATATACGGTAATGTCGCTACTCTGTGTGAATGTAGCGTCAACAGGCAGACAAACTGTACTCCAGCCCTTACCTGAAACTGCACCGACCTCCTTGACTGTTACAGAGAAGGACTCAAGCGGCATATACACGATTGCACGCGACGGTGCACCCAGTCCTCCACGCTCATTGGCAGCACGTATCACAAAGCGTTTGCCTGCCTGATTATCTGCAGGTTTGAACGAAGCGCCTGTGGAGAGAGTGTATAACAATGTATCACCCGTTGCCTCGTCAATACGGAAGATGAAATAACAGAGTGCATCATCAACCGGATTCCATGTTATGGTACAGTCACCGTTGTCGTTGGTGCTGTTCTTGACGATAGCATCCTCCATAGATATCTGCTTGGTGTATATGGTAGGATCGTAAGCATCGTCGCCACCGAGCACGTTGTGCATAGTGTACTGTGCTGCCTGTTCTGCCGTGAGTATGCAGTCATCAGAACCAGCGGCTGGTGTTGATGCACGCAGCGTACGCTTGGTGAGATCCATCTGCAGACCATTGAGCGTTGAGCTGTATTCATGCATACGTATCACAAGCGTACCAGACATGTTACTCCATCCTACATCGGCAGGCTTGACACTGAAGTCGGTGTTGAGGAATGTGCATGTTGGAGAGTATGCCCACGGACGTCCAAGTGTGAACTTACCGTTCTGCACATTGTAAGCGGCCTCGCTCTCTGCCTTCACCTTGGCATTATTGAACACATAGCCCCATTTCTCTGTGAAGAGATAGTCTGCACCTGTGCAATACTGTGTAACGCTTGGATGGAAATGGCGTGGAGCCACAATATTGTTTGCCGTAGCACGCTTGCGGAGTACGAAGGTAGGACGCTCCCACCAGTCGTCGCCACCACCGCAGAGGAAGTCAACTGTACCCCATACCTGACAATCCTCATAGTAACGGTAGGTATGGAAACAGTTTGGTGTTACCTGTCCCTTGTCCACATTGAAGCCACTGGAGTTGGCTGCAGAAGCGTAGGTATCCTGATAACCCTTCATGCTGACGTTCTTCCATACGGAGTGTATGCCTCGGTCATATACGGCAACAGCCTGGCCTGTCGGGTTTGCATCGCCACGGTCAACTTGGTACTTTGAGAAACGGTTGTCCACAGTAAAGTCCTGGAAGTAGCAGTCTTTCTTCTTACTGCGTACCTCAAGGGTTGACGTATAGCTTATACCGTATATGTATGGCTCATTGTACAACACCGTACGATTCTGGCTCTGTCCGATAATAGAGACATTGTCACGGTTGATGAACGTACGGCCGTTATAGTAGTTCTCGACCACCAGACCCTGGTTGTTTCCGAGTTTGGTATCGTTGTATGTTCCTGTGAGCACGCCCTTGCTGTTACCCTTCATGCAATATTCTCCGTCAGGTACGAAGATATAGAAACGCTCTGAGCCAGAAGCGGCATTGGCAGCCTCCGTAGCCTCGTCGATGGTGCCATACCTTATGTTCAGTTTATCAAGGTTGGCAATGACATCATTGCTGACAGTCTGCACAAGTTCTCCTTCTGTCTGTGTCTCACAATCCCAACTACGCTTGTGAGTGACAACGAAGTCAAACAGTTTTGGCTGCGGATTACTCTTTTCCTCCGGTGTGAATTTCACCACGATACTGCCAGCTACCGATGTGCCGTATGTATCGCTCAATGTCTGTGCAGGAATGGTAAGCGTATATGTCTGGCCTGCTATGAGGTTCCAGTATGTAAATTTCAATGTCTTACCATCGGCCTTACCCACAAGTGCCTGCCCCAAGCCTGTCGTGCTTGCAAGGGTGACATCGTTCATGTAATGGTCGAAGGTGATAGCAATGACACCGTTCTCCCCTACCCCGCTGACGGTTGTAGAACCATTGAGCGACGCAGCGTTGCCTGACACTGTTGCCGACTGTGCAGTAGGAGCCGTCTTGTCGGTTACAACGAATGAGATGGTATATACATCTGCCACAACACCGCCTGCGGTCTTCAGCGTAATCTGTGCCACAGGGTTAGCGGCTGTTGGCTGCGCAATCTCTACACTGCCATTGGTTACAGTGGCACTAACAGTGGTCAGTGTCTCTGCATCGTATGATGCTGCACAACTGATGCCGCCTATCTCGCCGACAGACTTCAGTGTAGCCAACTGTACTGCTGTCAGATCTGTGCTTCCGTATGTAACCTTCGACAACTCTGGTCTGTCGATAGGCATATAGGTAACACTGACATCTGTGCAACGACGTGACTCCTTCATCAAGATATCCTGTGATGCAGCCTCGCCGGTGTATGTCACCATCGGCGATGCAGTAGCACCGTATGCCAAACTGTATGCTGTATTGCGCAGGCTCGTTGCACCAGCTATCACTGTATTCTGGAATACTCCATTTATTGAATTGATATTGATTACACAGTTCTTTGATGTCGGCATGGTGAGCACACAACCGGCACTGATTACGCAGTAAGCAGAGTTGTCCTGGTTACTGAGTGCACCTGCACTGCCGTCAATATAGAGTGGCACATCAATGCTGTCGCCAACAAACTTCAGCTGATTGACGGTCAAGCCTTGCGACTTGTTGTAATACAGGTCTGGCGCATTACCCGCAGTAGTGAGCGGCCACGTCAACGTGGTTGCTTCCGTCACATCACCCAATGAGCGATTGTTACGCTTGAAGTTTGGTGTGAGATGCAGGTCGCTCGTCGGCACATAGCTGTTGGCAAACTTATAATGGTTGCCTGAAGCATCTGTATAGTCAACAAGAGTGTATCCCTCAAGATAGAGGCGGTTGTTGTGGAGCGGCATAGTGAATGCCTCGCCCTCCTCTACGTGCTGCTGGAGTGGCGGCAGTCCCTCTGCCTGTCCACCTGCAGAGAAGTCAATGTAATAAGACTTCTTATCCTTGAATACAGCCTGAAGATCGAGGTTCTGGCCTAACTGGAACTTAATGGTATCCTGATCTACACGAGTGTATGTAATGTTATCAATAGAGAATGGAGAACTCAACTCTGTGTTGTGACTCTGATTATCAGCATCTACCCAGTGATTGTCTGGATATATCTTGTTGCCATTTCCATCGAGCCAGTAATCCAGTTCATAGAACCTGTTGCGTGCGGCAGCAACGGTAACATACGTTCCGTTAGTGAAAGCATGACCGCCGCTCACCTTTACGTCGCCGGTAGTGACAATCTTCACCGTACCCTTGGCACTGTTCTCTGAAGTGACGTTCAACGTCTTTAAGGCTGCAGCCTTCAGTTCTGCCTTGAGGTATGCATAGTAAGCATAGTCGTCTGCTCCGATAATGAGCTGTGCTGTCGGGGTCTCCTCATCAACAAGCCATGTATAGAGATAATGTCCATCAGCATTCTTCACAAGTTCCTCTGAATATATATTGTCTGGCAGTTTGCCGTTGATTCTCGTACCTGATTCTGTATCACTGATGCGTGCATAGGTTGCGAGAGTGAACCTAGCACCTGCACCCGACGGTACAATCACCTTTGTACCTGGTGTCATATATGACCATGTGTCCATGTCTTCGTTGGTGAAGCTACCCTCTTCTGTGCCTACGGCTATCACAACAGGAACATCGACAATCTGCTCGGCAGCAGTCTGACCTGACACCGTGGCGTGAGTGGTATAGTAACGCTCCTCGCCTGTGCCCTTCTCCATAGTGACGGGCTGTGCACCATAAGCTGTACGGAAATCCCATGTTATCTCGACTGGGGTAGTACGGACGCTAAGAATGTCCGCTTCAGCATTATTCTGATATACCGGGTGCAATGTCACTTCTTTGAAGTCATTTGTGAAGAGTTTGTTTACTCCACACTCATATTTCCTATTCTCGGAATCCTCCCAATACGCCAGGGTATAGTCTGGAACATACAGTGAATAGTTTGAAGGAACTATCACTGACGTTGATACTATCTCTGTCGGGAATGTGGATGCGCCATTTATTGTCTGTGGTGCTGCTTCTTCGCCTTCCGACGTGTACCACTTGGCAGCAGACAGGTCGTAGTGCACGGTTCCTTTCACGCCCTCGGCAAACTGTGCATATAGCACAACATCCTCTGCAGTCATGGTAAAGGTATGCTTCTGGTCTTCCATACCATCCTCAATAGAACCGTCAGTAGTTGCACACCATCCCTTGAATCCATAGCCCGCCTTGGCAACGGCACGCGCAGTAACCTCTGTGCCAACGGTGTAGGTATTGTTGCTTGACTGTGGAGTAACCTGAACAAAACCAAATGTGCGTGGCCACGGCGTAACATTTACCTTATATGTAACGAACTCTGTTATCTTGTCAGCAATGTCTGATGGCTTCTTCTGACTGTGCAGAGCCACCGCACGGATGGTACAGTTGGTTGGCAGATGCACTGGCGTTCCATCATAATATGTACCATTGGTGCTGCTTGGCGTGGTACCGTCGATGGTATAGTACACATCGTCCTCGTCGTCACCGGTGGTGATGGTCATGGTAGCTGTTTCATTGTCAAGTTCGATAACAGGCTTGTCTGCCTTTGGCAGAGAGACGTCATAGATGGCTATGATATCGAATCCAAGGTCATCGTCACCGCCCTTAGGCCAGATGATGTCTGTGAAGCCATCAACAGTAATGGTGTCTGCAAGTTCGCAGAACTGATTGGTGGATGAGGTTGCCGGGGTGACAAACTTGATACTGTCCTTGTCGGCCAACAGTGCCAGCTTATTCTCACCGCCTTTCTTAGCATCGAGTATTCCCACCCTGATGGCATAGCGACCGGGTGACAGTGTAGTGAGTTTTATGCCTCTGGCTGCATCGCAGTATGCTGCACCGGCATTAGAGGCACGAGCCTCGACTGTAGAACCGGCACAAGGCTTGGCGCCACTGATATTCTCTGCCTCGGAGAGATATACCACCTTGTCTATGCCAAGGTTTTTGTAGCGTATCACGAATGTGGTGTCCTGGTTCACCTCATAGTTCATGTGGAAGTTCTTGTTCTGTGATGAACGCTGAACAAGACGGTTGTCGGCTGTGCGCTTCCAGTAGCTGTAAGCCACACCGCTGACCACGTCACCCTCCCATGCCGTGGTGACAGGCAGCACATAGTCAAGTGTGTCGCCACTGAGCGAATCCACTGCTACCACACTATACACATAACGTTTCTTGACGTAGTTCTCGTCTATGATACTGATGGAGTGTATTGCATAGTTCTCAGCAGTGATATTACAGTCACCGTCACGCTGCATGACGAACTTGAACGTTGACTGATGCTCGGTATTCTGTATGTAGTCGTGATTGTCGCCGAGTCCGTCAGCGCAGTATGCATTAGAAACATGGAGCTCTCTGGTAACAGAGGTCTTGTTGGATGCCTGCTCACAGACGATATTGATTTCATCACCACCCTTACAGCCTGGAATGGTTATCGTGTATTCTGCATTCAACTGCAGACGGTTGTAGTTCGTATTGGTCGGCGAACCAACGAGCAACTGGTTTGAAGATGATCCAGTGACAAGCAGTCCTTCCATGATTGGGAGTGGTGTACTTTCATCAATCATCACCTCTTCACCTGTGTATATGTGATTCGTCACATAACGGCCATTTGAGGATGTTCCCCAATAGTCGCTGCCACCATCTATAGCTGTCTGAATAGCCGCAACCTCTTCTGCAGTCTGTGCAAAGGTCCACTGCAACTTACGGTTTGCCGTAACCTTGCAGACAACAGATGCTACACTGTTCTTAGAGTTGCTGGCAACACAATATATGTAATGTACGCCAACGGTTGCCGGACGGAAGTTGTATTCTGGTTCGGTAGCACCTGCTATGGCTGTTGAACCGCTCTTGTTGGCATTGGTGCATACATACCACTGATAGTGTGAGGCATTGTCTGCCGCAATGCTGAATATGTTGGTACTCTTGATATATCCCTCTGCTGTTGCAGGAAGGTTATTTGTAATCACTACATTCTGCGTTGTTGCGGTCACGTTCACGGTAAAGTTTATCTCACCCTTGCAGCAGTCGCTGGTAGCGGCCTGCTTGACAGTGATGACTGCCGTACCTGCACCTCTGGCAACTATCTCACCAGAAGCAGTAACCGTTGCCACTTCATCATTGCTCGACGTATAGGTCATAGCACCGTCAGACGATGTGACATAGTCTGCATCTATTGTCAGTGTATGCTTCTCACTCTCTGTCATGTCAAGCGTTCCGGCATTCTCCACAATAGCGAAGTCTGACGGACGGGGATACTTCACCGTAATGCCATCGAGGAATTCAACAGCAGCAACGTCAATGATTACTTCCGAAGCATTGCCGTCGTATGTATATGTAAGAGTCTTGGCAGATGAATTCCACGTCATCTCTGTTGCTTCCAAGCCTGTTGCAGAGATGGTCGCTGCCGGTGCAGCACCGCTGACGTTGTTGATTGTTATCTGCATGTGCTCTGCAGCAGGGATGGTGAACACCGTGTGATCGCCTACCTGTGCATCGGCCTTGTCTGCGCGTTCTGCATTTGTAAATCCTGCGCCTTCTGCCTGGGTATTGATTTTCAGCGTTACATCCTGTGTCTCTCCATTCACATTGCATTGTGCAACAAGGTAACCTGGCTGTGCCGAAGCTGCATTCCAATCCATTGATGGTGCACCGTTGGTACGGCCGAACTGCCATGTCACTGTCTCAGCATTAGCGAGTGCCGACAATGTCTTGCCTGTGGTGTTGGCAGTGAATACCGGCACCATATTTACATTGTGCGTCACTGTATAGTCATCAGCAAAGACGTATGTATTCTGTCCATCGCTCCAGCCTGTCATGGTGAAGCCGTCCTTATACATAAGACGGTTTGGCGATGGCAGTTTTATCTCGGCATTCTCTTCATAACGTACTGCGCCAAGTGCCTGGCCTTTCACTGCACTGTCGCTTCCCTTGTCGTATGTTACTGTATAAAGTTTCTTTACGTTGAGCGTAAGCTCGAGTATAGTCTCGCTATACACACCTTCCTTCTCCTGCTTTACGCTAATGACTGCCGTACCAATGCCAACGGCTGTAATCTTACCGTTTTCGTCAACAGTGGCAACGGTTTCGTCACTTGAGGAGATAGCCTTCACAACTGCATCACTGCCTAACTTGGCATAGTCTGTATTTTCCACAAGCGTATATTCCTCACCCTGTTCCATCAACTTGGTATCGCTGAGGAGCCTGAATCCCTGCATATCCACATCAAGGTAATAGATGTGGGTACCACTGGTGGCTTCCAGTTTCAGATCCGTAACTTCATCAGTTCCCGGAACGGTGATTTCATATTCTGTAAACAGCATCGGCTTGTATGCATCTCCCTTGGTCCAGGTATTGTTGTTGTTAGAACCATAATACAACGTCACACCACGGCCGTCTGAGTTCTTATGACTCTCCAGACCAATCTTCAATATGGAACCACACTTTACGTTTGGAATGACAATGGAAGAATTTCCTCCAGACGTCAGCCATAACATGCCTGAACCGTTGTAATACTGTGTTGCGCCACTGATAGCAGCAGTCGGCATGTCATACATAAAACCGAATGCAAGGCTCTTACCCTTGGCGGCAAACAACAGAGGATATGTCTCACTCAGGTTCTCCCCATTTGCCGACAACAGGCTGAAGTCTGTCATGGCATTTGCAGTATAATAACCCATGTCATCATTGGCGCCTGCTGTCTGGGTTCCTTTCTCATACGGTGTCCAGTTCACATTATCTGCTGCCATATTAGCCAGCGTCTGCGCCGATAATGACGTAAAGTCAAAGGTATGTGTCATTGGCGACACCGTAACCGTAGCGACATTCGACCTTGTATAGTTGCCGTTCTCGCTGTTGGTGGCAAGACAATATACATAGTACACGCCGTTTGGCCACTCATCTGGTATATTGTATGTATTGGATGTTGCGTTTTCGATGGCTGTCTTACCCGTCTCACCATCTATGTCAGTACAGGTGTACCACTGATAGGTGTCACCGTCTATCATATCCACCTTCATGCAGACGGTACGTCCCTGCAGCACACTATATGTTGCATTCAGGTTTGTAGTGAACGTAGGGTTCACATTGGTACTGATTACCGATACTGCTATGGTCTGGGTAGAGGCTGCGTAGTCACCTGAGGCAGGCTGACTGAGGGTTATCGTTGTCTCTCCCACTCCGACAGCAGTGATGACACCGTTGGCATCAACAGTCGCAACATCCACGTTACCAGTACTGAATGTTATGGCTGCTCCACTGCGGTTCTCATAGTCTGTACCGTCAACAAGGGTACGGGTGTCACCTGTTGTCAGGTTCAGAGAATTTGTCAGCACTTTCATGCCGTTTATCTGGGCATCAATATAATAAAGGTGCATACCGTCCGTGGCCTGCAACTTCACCTCCGTTGAAGTAAGTCCAGGTACGACAGGTATGTCAAACGTTTTATTCGCAAATACTTTACTCGTGTATTTCCCTATTGACTGCCATTCACCATTGGCATCCTTGTAAAATGCTTCTACACCACGTCCCTTACTGGGATTATGGCTCTCCACGCCCACAGTTATTGTTGCACCACATAGCACATTTGGAATTACAACATAAGTAGTTTTATTCATCAACCACAAATAACTACTATTAGCATAATCACCAAGAGATGTGGAAGCAATGTCATTAATAATGCCAATACCATGTGAAGGAGCATTCACCGTCAGTCCTGCCACCTCAGTTACTGCCGTGCCATTAGCCGCAAGAGCCGCATCTGTCACTACAGCATGATTATAAAAACCATGCCCGTCGTTTGTTTCTGATGTCACACCTGGCGTAGCACTTTCCGATGTTGACCACGGAGTGTCTGACGTAATGTTCGCATCATCGTTTGCCAACGCCACAGCCTGAAGATTACTGATTGTGGTTGCGCTCCAGCTCCTGAAATCATACATAGGAGAAACAGGCTGAACAACCTGTGCTGAGGCTACCAAACAGTCAAAAACAAGATACAACGACAACAAGAGCATACTATACGCACGCCCTTTCGTTGAAACACAAAAATACTTCTCTTCTAATCCTTTTACTCTTAACAATTTGCCTATTGAATACATAACCTATTGAATCGATAGTATTAGTTTCCAATCTGCAAAGGTAATAATTATTCTTAAATAAGAGAAAAATATTCTTATTTTGGACATGATATTTCAGTTTTTTTAACAGAAAGCATAATACAGGTAAGTTTAACAAATGTCCCCATCACTCCACTATCACTCCCTTTCTACTCCACTATCACTCCCCCCAAAAAGGGCTATAACAAAAGCATTCATATTACAGATTTTACACCGTAATATGAATGCTTTTTATACAGTAACGTGGCTGCTATTACATAGCCTTATATAACCACTTTCTTACTTCATTCTCTTTTCACCATTGATGATGTAGATTTGGCCTTCACGCATCTGTGAACCGTCAACCTGCTTACCGGACAGATCGAAGATGGCATCACTGTCATCGTTGTCTTCCTTCACGCCCTGTACGTCGGTGACATCCTCATCAAATTCTTCATCGTCAATGAATATCATGCCCATGCCCTTTGAACCAAGATCCTGAACAGAGAAGCCCTTAGCCTTAAGGTCATCAACAGAGAGGTATGCCTTACGTGCCGGTATCTGGCTGCCAACGAACTTATAGAAGCCTATCTGGCTGCTTATCTCTGACTTGTATGCCAAGGTATAGAGATTGAGCGTGCCTACGCTGACAGCGTGATCTTCCGGATTACCACCAAGGATTGAGAATACTCCATCCTGTACTGGACGAGGATCGTTGTGAGTACCCTTGAAGGTATAGGTAGCAGGAGCCTTTGCGTATATCACATAACCATAACCCTTCGCCAAACCATCAGCAGGTGTAATCTTCTTCAGACCCAACGTAGTGTTATTGGCTGTGATAGCTGCATATACCGTGATATCGTCAGACTCACTAAATGTTGCATTCACTGGCAGACATACCGTGCTCCAGCCTTTACCTGTAACAGGACCTACCTCCTTGACGGTCACCTGATAGCTGTCGAGCAACTTATACATTACCGCATTTGAAGGCTCACCAAGACCACCACGCTCATTGGCAGCGCGAATGATGAAGTAGCTTCCATTCTGTCTCTCTGATGGCTTGAACGATGCATCCGAAGCTATGGTATAGAACAGAGTATCACCTGTTGCCTTGTCAACACGGAATACGAAGTAGCAGAGAGCACCTTCTACAGAGTTCCATCTCATCACGCAGTCACCAAGGTCTGTAGTGGTGTTTCTCAAGTTACAGCCTGCCATAGATATCGGCTTGGTGTAGATGGTAGGATCATAAGCATTGTCACCTCCGAGAGCATTGCGCAGAGTGTATTCCGCTGCCTCTTCTGAAGAGAGGATGCAATCCTCTGAACCAGGTGCTGGTGACAGAGCACTCAATGAACGACGTGTGAGGTCAAGGTCATTGCCTGTGCTGTTCTTCGAACCATACTCATGGAATCGGATTGTTGCACCAGTATTGTAAGCTGAATAGCCCACTGCGTTAGGTGTTACGTCAAATTTCATGTTAATGAAGTTGACCGTAGGAGCCTGACGCATCGGTGAAGCAAGACAGAACTTGTTTTCCTGCTGGTTCTTTGCTGCTGAGTTCTCAGCTTTCACCTTACCGTTATGAAGCACGTAGCCCCATGGATGAGAGTCTGCAAAATGTTCTGTCGCTGCAATTGTTGCAGAATTGGTACGATAGCGCAGCACAATAGTAGGACGCTCGAACCATGCCTGACCCTGATCATGTATGAACCAGTGTGTGCCCCATACTGCACAGTCCTCATAGTAGTTGTCAGTCTTGTGGACAACCTTTGCATGTGCGATGCCGTTACCTTCCCAAGCACGTGAACTGTAAGTTCCTTCATGGGCCTTCATCGTCACGTTCTTACAGATTGTATGCATACCATTGTCGTAGAATGCAGGTGCACCACCACCATTTACAATATTCGCTGTCGGACTGCCACTCTGAGAGTCACAGAAACGGTTCTCAATAGTCAGATCCTGGAAGTAGGTATTCTCTACATCAGAGTCTATTCTTACTGTAGAAGACAAGAACACTGGTTTATCTGTAGAGTTTGTAGAACCACATACCTGTGGATCATTGTAAATCACAGTGCCATCCTGACTCTGTCCGATGATAGATACATTGCTACGAGTAATCACAGAACGTCCGGCGTAATACTCACCATTCTCGTATTGTGAAATATCAATCATCACAGAGCTGCTGTAATTACCGTCTTCATCCTTACCGTATGCAGTCTTACCCAACTCACCGGCGGTCAATCTTGACGAGCCCTTCATATTGTACTCTCCATTAGGTACGAAGATGTAGAAACGATCAGAACCTTCTGTTGAGTTCGCCAACTTAATACCATACTCGAGTGTACCATATTTGATGTTGAGATTCTCAAGGTTAGAAATCACCTCATCACTTACAACCTGTATGGAATCACGTGTAACCTGAGTTCTTGAATCCCAATTCTGCTTGTGAGTTACCACAAAGTTGAACATCTGCTTGTCAACGGAACTTGAAGAAGAACCGGTGGTGAAAGATACACTGATTTCACTTGCGTTCTTCTCACCATATATATCTTCAAGCGTATTAGCAGGAATAGTCAGCGTGTATGATTCATTCGGATTGAGATTCCAGTATGTCAGATTCATGTAACGTCCTGATACCACACAGTCAAGTGTTTGGTTCAAAGCGTCTGCACCTGACTCTACGTCTTTTGTCTTCATAGCGTGGTCAAATACCAATGTAATCACGCCATTGACACCCTGTGCTGTACTTACAGAACCATTTTCTGCTACAATGCCGTTCACCTTCAAGGTGTCAACCACTGGAGCGGTCTTGCCTGTCAGCGTGAAGTTAATGTTATAGGTCTGGATTGTCACTCCACCCTTCTTGAGAAGCACAACAGCTGTATTATTTTCAACAGTTGCCTGCGTCACAGCTGTCTCACCACCTTCTTCATTAGCTGTAGCCGTTACTTCTGGCATCACACCATCAGCAGCATAAACCGTGCTTGCTTCACAACTGTATGAATGGTTCAGAGTATTCTTCAATGCCAGCAGTTCCTCGGCAGAGAGAGCAACGCCACCAATAGTAACAGACTTTAATGCAAGGTCACTCGATACTTTTCTGAATGTAACACTGAAACTACTGATTCTTGAATCCTTCGCAAACTCAATCTTGGTAGAATCTCTTGTCACATTTACTTCATTCTCATTGTCACCATAGCTTACCGTCGCACCTGCAGCAGTCTCATTACCACCAATTTTAATTTGCTTGGCTTCGAAAGGCATACCAGTAGCAGCAACAACAGATACTGTACTATTCTTAGTTGTTGTCACCTTAAGGAATGCACCCTGAGAGAACTCTCCAATACCCTCATTGGTGTATGCAAAATAACTTGCATTCTTAGCTTCAACATAACATCTCATGTCGATGGTGTTGTTTTCATCTATCGGCAACTGAGCAACGATGTGACCACGTGCATTGCTAAAGTCAAAGTCCATCTTACTCATGTCCCATGTTGCAGTCACACCATTCACGTCGGAAATATCATCAATAGACTTTGTATTCTTCTCAAACACAGGCTTGAGTCGCATATCACGATCTATATTGTATGAACGTCCGAACTCATAATGCTGACCATCCTCATGACCAGACTCTACATAATACTTCAATGTATAGCCATCACGATAGAGGTTGTAGTTGCATGCAGGCATAATCAACTGACGACCATGCTCTATGTGCTGCAGAGGCAATGCCAATCCATCACCGTCGCCAACACTAAAGTTAACATAGTATGTGGTCATGTCACCAAACACAGCCTGTAACTCGTAGAATTTATTCATCTCGAAACTAACAGTATATTTCATGTCAGTCTCATTTGTGACTCCCTTATAAGTTATGCCATTGATAACCTTTCCGGAACTAATAGTACCTGTATTGCCATTTGCCAACTCATACGTACCATCAGGATAAATCTTGGCTCCCTTGTCATCAAGCCAGTAGAGCAACCTATGGTAAATGTTTCGAGTTGCAGTAAGTGTCACATTACTACCCTTTGGATAAGCGTAACCCAAATTCGTCAACTCAGCAACATAGTCTTCGTTCTCATCAAGTTTAGCTGTAACTGTACCATCCTCATCATTATTTGTATAATACTTGAGATATACCTTCTCAGCATCCTTGAACACAGCATTGATATACTTATAGTACGAATAGTCATTGCCAATCACGAGGTCAACCTCCTGATCATCGGATCCCATCGTCCATGTATAGAGGTATGCACCGTCAGAAGTCTTAGGCACATTCTCGTCATGGATATTGTCAGGGTGCTTACCGTTAATCATAGTACCACCGTCATCAGCATTCATCTTGGCGTATGTAGCCACGATAATCTTAGCACCATAGCTTGACGGTATGGTTACCTTGGTTCCCTGCTTGAGTGTTGCCCACTCGTCAAGATCCTCGTTGGTGAATGCATCATCTGTTTGCTCCACACCTTCTGTATTGATCTTTATTGCCAAGTCCACTGTCTTGTCCTTCTGCAATGAACCACGAGCGTAATAATCCATCGTTGCGTGGGTAGAGTAGTATCTTCCACTCACTCCTGAAGGCAATGTCATTGGATGTGCACCGTATGCCTTACGGAAATCCCATGTCACATTGAAGCCAGAGTTACGAGCTTCCATGAAGTTCGTATCCTCATTCTGTTTGAATACAGGATAAAGCGTAACAGATGTCTGGTTTGGCTTGAAGAGCGTATTCGTACCAAGGTCATACCTGTTCTCCTCTGCATCCTGCCAATACTGCAATGTGAACGTACCACCATCAAGACCATCCATTGTATGCAATGGATAGTTTGAAGGAACAGAGATTGATGTAGAGGTTATAGGTGACTTAAATGTGTCATAACCCTCTATTTGCTCATATGCATCAGCAAGGGTCTCAGCCCATTCTGCTCTATACTCTTCCAATGTTTTACTTGGATCATCCTCGTAATCAAGTCTTGCCTGATAGTCTATCATGTTCTCACCTGATACTGTATAGAATACAGCACCAGTGAAATCATAGTTTACAGTTCCCTGCGGACCAGTAGAGAATACAGCCCAATAGTCATTTGCCGTACTGTTGATTGTCACTTCCATTGAGGAACCGGTGCCGCAATATGTCTGCGTACCGATATTCGCACGTGACGTTGTCCAACCAAGCAGACCATATCCACTCTTGGCATAGCCGCGCACGGTTACTGTGGCATTCTCGGTGTATGTGCCGTCCTCTGATACTGGAGAAATCTCTATACGTCCTTCCTCATCACTCGGATACAAGTTCACATTGAGCTTGTAGGTCGTCATGTCAGTCACGAGTTCTGCCATATCAGAGTTGTTCTTGGCTTTTGCCATGGCAATAGCGTGAATAGTCACATTAGTTGCCAAAGACACAGGTGTGCCATTATATACATAACTTTCTCTCGTTGGTTTTGTACCATCCGTAGTGTAGTATATAGTTTCCTTGTCTGGGTCATCGTCAGGAAGACTCATATCTGTAGTAGAGAGTGTGAACGATGATGTTGACTTGTCAAGCGTTATTATCGGGGTTTCTGCATCAGGTATGAATGTAATCTTATATACACGCATCATCTTCTCACCAGAGTTGATGCCCTGCTCACGTCCCTGCAACAACACGCCACCAGCAGGTACCTGTATCTTACCGGTTACCACCTTAGTAGTTCCACTGCTGCTGTATGTAGTGTTCTCTCCGTTGACGGCAAGTGATACATTACCATTACCAGCAGCTGAGAATTCTACCTCTACAGTACCCTTGCGAGTGGTTTCGAAATACAATTCTGTACCTTCGAAACTCTTCACAGTGTTATGCGAGAAGTAACGTCCAGAACCTGCGAGGTTCGCAGCATTTACGCCAGCCGGCCATTCTACGTTCTCTCCAAGCGTAACGTCGCTGAAGGACATATAAGAATCCTGCACTGGAACGATGTCGTTGTCAGCAAGACTCCAATCCCATACGGTCTTGTCTGTAACCGCAGTAACTGTTGTGTTACCTGCAAATGCTACAGTACGTCCATAGTTCACCTTAACTTCCGGCTTAACGTCATTGCTGTAGAAGAACCTCAATGTTGCGACGCCGTCAGCCTGAACAGTTGTCTGGCTGTATGTCACAAGAATCTGCTGGTTCACAGTACCGTCAGAAGCCACAGTGAATGTTTCTGGACTGACAGTAATGTCGGAACCGTTGCTTACTTTTTCTACACTAACCTCCTGGCCTGCCACGAGGTTGCGACCCGTCAGAGTGATGACGGCAGACTTGCGGCTTACCTTGTCAGAAGTAATAGTTACGTCATACTCTGCATGGTCTGCCTTGAGTATCTCTGGTGCAGGATACTCTGCAATTATCTGCTTAATGTAGTTGTTACCCACATTGAGCGTTATAGTGCCGGCAGCACCAGTGTAGGTATATACATACTCCACATTACCAGTCTGGCCGTTAGCCGCACTGTATGCCAGTGCATTACCATTAATGGTGATTCCCGTGGCAGTACTATATACATCTACATATATCTTAGTATTCCTGACAACAGGAATGGTGAAGTCGGCACCATTTGCTGCCATCCAACCACTTGCATTGTACTCTGCATGCTGCTGGTTGTCACCCTTTGTCATTGTAACACCAAGGTCAATGGTATAGTTGTTAATAGTCTCCTGATTGACATTTGCTGATACATTATTATTATATTCAGCAGAACCGTTGACAGTACTGAACACCCAACGCGTTGTCATAGCCTCAGGACGTGCAGTCAAGGCTGCATCTGCATTGTTTTCTACAAATACAGGATACAGTGTCACATCATTTGCTGGAGTGTATTCTTCTCCAATATTAGTAGCCGTTGTACCATCTGTCCATCCAGTAAGAGTGTAACCTTCCTTGTACAATGTCTGGTTGACAGGCATTACAATAGAGAGACCACCTTGTACTCTTTGATCCTTTGGACATTCACCCGTTGCTACTACATCATTATTTACATATTTTACTGTCACATAGAATCCCACAGCTGCTGGTATGGTAGCAACTGTAGCATCCGTTGCAGAATTAGATATGAGACAATAATAGAATTTATTAGCATTTACTTTAGCAATAGTGTAAGAAGGATCCGTAGCGCCTTCTATCTTTGTACCGCCCTTATTGCTGTTCGTCGTATTTTCAAACCACTGATACGTCAGACTATCACCTACAATTGGAGCAGAAAGCTCTGCCTGAACAGTAAGTGTCACCTCCTCGTTCTTCTCAACTACATATTCCTTGTCAAGATTTTTCTTAATGACAGGAGTGTTGATACTCGGACGTCTAATTGTGTATATGGTATGATAACGTGGGTTGAAATAGAATACTACTGCACCATCTGTCAATACATCTATTTCTACACGAGTATTATCGTCTTTCTTCTCATAAGTATAGGTTGCAGCACCAGGAATTGTATCACCAGCTTCCTCTGCCATATGATTATTCTTGTTATGCAAACCCTTATAAAGGAAGGCACACTCCTTGAAGCAGTCAACATCACCTGTTATCGTAAGATGCTGACCTTTCTTCATGTGTGGAATGGCAAGCTCACGGCCACCACCGCCACCATTATAGAGACCACCTTTACCTTCGTTCGGTACCAAAGTAGCAGCATAACAACCTATCATACCACGAAGACCGTATGGATAGTTAAATGCCTGAATTATAGCACCACCTGGCAGACGAATCATCGTATAATCTTCTTTTGCAAAATAAGAAGTCTCTACATCGGTCCAATCCCATGCGGTGAAATCATAGGTAACATAAGTTTGGAAGTTCACCTGAGCACAGTTCGTAGCAACCGTACCATGGTCATTGGTCACTGTCATATAATAATACTCCGAGCCATCGGTATTCCTGCTGACTGTCAACGACTTTGTTGTAGCTCCAGTAATAGGAGTACCGCCAGTGTTTGACTTCGTTGTATTCTTATACCACTGATAACGACACAAATCAGAAGCATCCACTGTAAGGGTATACTCCTTGCCAGTTTCTGCATAATAGTCATCAAGCAAATTAGCCTGAATTACAGGCATACCTGACGGTATATGCTTCAAATGCAGTTTCTCATAATTACCAGCAGAAAGTGTCAGCGTAGCTATACTGTCGCCACCATAGTATTGATATGTCAAAACGTTGGCATCACCTGTCAAAGCAACCGCTCTGTTAAGGTCTCTGGCCATGAATGTTGCAGAAGGTGTCTCGCCCTCCTTTGCATAGAGCGTCACAGTAGTACCATACTTAACCGGAATTTTAATCGTGGTTCCTGCTGCCACTGCAACATATTCACCTGCAGCAGTAGAATTATCAAAACCTGTAGAAGTCACAAATATAGCACCATCCTGAGTTTCACCAGAAACAACGCATTGCTCAACGAAAGGATGCTCCTCACTATCCGTCCATGCAACAGCAGGAGCACCATTTGTGGTGCCAAACTGCCATTGTTGTTCGACATTCTTGATTATATTTTTAAGAGTCTGTTCATTCTTTGTGAATACAGGTGTTATCTTCGTGTCGTTGACGATATAATATGACTCACCAAAATTATATGTCCAAACACTGTCATCTGTCAATTTCTCTGCAGTCCACTCTGTAAGAGTGTAACCTTCCTTATGCAACAACTGGTTATGTTGTTCCACAGTATGCTGGCCACCAATCTCAACAATTTCTGTTGGAGGCAAGACGCCTGTTACGTCTGGGTCAGTACATTCGTATGTAACCTGTGGCTTGCATTGTATACGAGTGTTGTGCGGTGTCACTGCTGCAGCACCTGTCACACTGTTATATACTACACAGAAATAGTAGTACGACTGGTTTGCTTCTGTAGTATATGAAGCAGAAGTCGCTCCTTCAATAGCCTGACTGCCAAACGAGTTGACATCCAATCCACCCTTAATTGTATTGGCATCACTACGATACCACTGATAGGTCAGCGCATTGCTGTCGCCAGCAGTGGCTGCTACCGTCAAAGTCTGTGTTTCACCACGTGCAAGGGTATGTGTTTCGCCATCAAGGTCAGTCGTCACCGTAGGACGATACTTGTTCGGCATCATCACAGAATGTATCTCCTGGATATTCTGACGTCTCAGCAGGTATGCCAAGTCACCATCTGTTTTCATGGTAACGAGTATCTCCACATCCGTACCATTGGCGTTTACCAAACTATCAACACTGGCACGACCATAGTCTGCATTCTTCTCATTCTGTACAATCTGTCCGCCAGTCAGGCTCTTACCCTTGATTACAACAACATCACCCTGTTTGAGACCATACATTATCAACGTGCGGTCACCACGAACATTGTTATTACTGAAACCTTTACCCGTCTGAAGGCTGACTTCAGTGGTCATGACGCCAAAATAACCTGTCATGTGATATGGCGAAATGATAGGCATACAATCCCACTCAATACTATCTTTCATCGTCTGTACTACACCAGAGTAACCCTTGATACTATCTGTGGTGTAGTTCATATCATCTTCAGACATCGCTGTAAAGTCAAACGACACATAATCATCGACACGAACACGGGCAACATTTGAAATTACATTACCAGCCGAATTACCTACCATACAATAATAATATGCATTACCCTTTGTAGTAGTCGGTGCATTATATGTACTGGAGTTTGCTCCGGAAATAATCGTTCCACCCTCAGTACTGCATACACTATTAGTATACCACTGATAGGTTTCTGCCTGAATAGCACCAACAGTGATTGGTAATTCCGCATTCAGGTTTGCTGCATACACATCACGAATATCCGTTCTGATAACCGGCTTTTGCGTAAGCGGGAAAGTGACTATTAAAGATGTTGATGCCGCCGAACCACTATATGTAATTTCAAGCGAAGTGGCAGAACCATTGTAGGTCCAGGTATTTTCCGCTACTGTAACATCTGTGGCAGAATAATCACCCACCGTTCCAGCTGGGAACGTAATCTTGGTACCTGGAATTATGTCTAACAGTGTAATAGTCTTACCATCCACCATTGCACCGACATCCTGCGTTTCTCCGTTGAATGCTGTTTGTGTTACATAATAATCCTGCGTACCAGGTTCTGTCCACTTAACATCAGTGAAACTTGCGCTGACAGGATTTTTGGAATCTGTACGAACTACCTCGTTTTGTTTAAACACAGAAACATAGGTTGTTGCAACCAATGCAGAAGACTCTCCTCCACAAGCTATGGTATCTGTTCCATTATCCCATCCTGCAAGTGTATAACCACTCTTATACATAGATGTATTTACCGGTACAAGGAATGACAAACCCTTTTGCACTTCCATCCCCTCAGGAAGTGTGCCAGCCACCCCTGTGTTTTCTCCATTGGAGAAATCAACGAATACAGGCTTATCCTCACGGAGGACAGAGATTGATTTTACTGCGGAATATTTTTCAAGATTGACTGCTACATTGCCGTCAGATGCCACTATTAATGCATATATAGACCCAGAGTTTAATAATAATAATTCAGAATTATTTACACCCCAAATTTTAGGAATAACACCACTTGTTATCGCTTGGTCATATAGCTTTATCAAGATTACATCATCTTTTGACAGACCGGTAATAGCAAAAGGTCTATCTCCTTTTTTAGAAAGATATAATCCTGTCGAATTTGATAAAATTTGCCAAGGTCCATCTCCATCTAAATACAATCCCTCCGCTTCTGTATCCGTACATAGATATAAATCCCTATTAAAATTAGTTCCATTCCAACGGGCTACATTTCCTGATTGTATTTTATTATCGGTATCTAAAGTAAGATTTTTTTCAGAAAACTTAGTAAAATCCCACTGTTTCACAACTGCTTTACTGCTAACCTTCACATTGTCTATAGCAATATTAGCATTGTTACGCTTAGTGACAAATGACATATTACCAAGGCCAAATTTTTCAATTATGTTTTTAACCTTTTGACGAGCCAAGACAACATTACCAGAGGATTTATCTGTCACAGTAACGAAAACGCACCCTTCCAATATTTCAATATTGTAAGAGTACCATTTATCTACATCCATAGTGACAGTCTGTGTAGTACTATCATTGATTTGCCATATGGTAGAATTCACCCCTTTGTTTACCAATTTAAGGACGAAACCTGTGCCACCATCAGCAATCGTAAACTCATTAGGTGTCTGATCATTTGATGGTGCCAAACGCAAATCGAACGTCATAGTGAGTTCGTTTACATCTGCAGGAACCTTTCCTATCAGACTACTAGATGACAATATGCATCCATTATTGACACGCTGATCTTGATCCACAGTGAGATAATGATTACCATCTTCCTCAACTATGATAGGAGTGAAACGACCACTAACACTAGTAGTCCAATCAGGAACAGCACCTGCAGCTTCATAATTCTGCGAAAAATGAACTCCTGCGAACGCACTGCCACTCACAACCATCATAAGGATCATGAGGACCACGGATGTCCACAAACGACGAATCGTTTCCGCGGAACTCCCCGGAAAACCATTCAAACCATCATGCCCTCTCTCCTTACAGGCTGCAACAGCCGTCTTAAAATTGGTAAAGTAAAGGTTCTTCTTCATGATATTTTATTTTTTTAGTTTCTCTAATTATTACTCGTACTTAATCAAAACAGGGTTTTTAAGTCTTGCTTGTTTAAGTCTTGTTTGTCAGTTTTGTTTATTAGTTCTGTTTGTTTGACTTGTTTATTTGTCTTTTTAGTTAGTCAGTGAATCTCACGTTAGTTTAGTATAGGTAACAAAGTATCTCTATCTCCTTCTCTTTAATTTCTCTCATTCTCTCGTAACTCAGTTCTCAAGGCGTATGCCCCGGATATTTTCGATTACTTTCACAGATGCTTGTAAGCTCCGCCGCCGTCACGCCCTCGAAGGGCCATTTGCCAGCAAACTTAGCCAAAAAAGCCTCAGTCTGTGGATCTGTTTCATCCACTTTATGAGATGATGATATTGTCTCATTATCTTTTCCCATACTAACGGGAATATTTATGAGGTAATATCCCAACTCATTTTTCACCTCTGGACTGGCATCCTTAATCATATTCCAATAAGGCAGAGCCTCTGGACTAATTGTTCTTAGCCTTTCCATATTCTCCTCCTTTCTTTATACTGATTCATCCATGAGTTCCTTACGGTCCCATACCGTACACCCATTCACATCAGTCTGACACTGGCATGTAACCGAATGTCTGGTCGGCATCGGCGAGGACGTAGAGGTGATCAGGCACAATCTTTATGTTGATTGGTCTTGTGTAACCCATCTTTACAGGACTCTCCTCTGCATTCTTGGTAAGACGCTTGAAGAAGTCAGGGTTGAACTGTATGGTGCTGACAACATCATGACGTGTAATGATGTCATGACCTTCCTCATCCTGCACTACAACGTCATACTTCACCTGGAATGTAGGATTGAATCCTGCCACAGGTATCACATATATGGCATTGCCCCACTGTACAGGCACGTTGGTAACACGCATGGTGCCTGGCTTTGCCGGTGTATTACCAACTTCCGCTACAGGATCGGTATAATACGGCACGAGGTCTGCCACATCATTTGAATTATTCTTATATGGTATAACCACATCGGTGGTGCTTGGGATATCGGTATAGTCATCTTGAGTTACAGTCCATGTGATATTTCCGGCACTCCATACTCCTTCGTCACCATCATAGGTATAGGTGCGAGACACATGGCCACTATGTGCCAAAGAGTTACCATATACCTTTACCTCCTTGACAATGAAATCACGCAAGGCATCCATCTGCTCACCAAGCTGGAACACGAGAGTGTAACCTGTGAGCGTCTGATCCATCTTGAACGGAATGACACCCTCTGCAGACCTCTTATGCTCTGGCAGAGCACACATAAGCGCAGTTTCAACAGGTGAGAACGCTGCACCTTCTGCAAACTCAACATCCATGGAGAGTTCATAGCTCTGGGCATTACCAACCGCTGCTCCTGATACAAGAGATGCAGATGCATCGTAAGGCATGCAACCAAAGAAATCGAATGACGAATAAGCAGCATAGTCAAACCAATATTTCTTGTTGACGTATGTCCAAGACACAAGACCACTCTCATCATCACGTCCTGCCGTAACCTCAACATTGTTGAACATCGTGTTGGCTGGCTTCACCATATTTTCCGCACTCAGGTTGTACCATCCGAATACACTCATGCTGTGCGGGTCACGGTCATAGTCATACGGCAGGTAACCCTCTGTACGAGTAAGGTTAGCGGTACCATTGCCTACGGTGAAATTTATCTCATCGTAACCGTCGGGAAGTGTCAGCGCCAGTTCGTCGCTGGAACATGCCGTCATGAGGGCGGCGACACTCACCATAAGTATGTGTTTAGTCTTTATCATGAAAATAGTCAGTTAAATTCCGAAACTATGAATTATGCATTATGAATTAAATCATTACCAGTTTTCCGTACCGTGACCTTCTTTATCCTCACCAGAGGTGCTGTCGGTAACAGTGTTGGTGTAACCAACCTCTTCTTTCCATTCCTCTACTTCAATTTCCTCGAATGTGATAGGTTCTTCCTCATCGAGGGCAGAAGACCACTGATAAAGTTTTCCAGCCTCAATCTTCTTCTTTGCAAGTGTGGCCTTATAGTATTTCTTTATCATATTATCTCCTGTGCCTGTATGGCTACAGAGATAAAGAATCGGTTTTGGATGGGCATCAAGCATAAGATCTACCGGTGCTACTGCCATATAGCATATCATAATATAGTTGCCCTTGCGCAGATACAGATTGGATGTCTTGCCATAGCGTGGGCTTTCGCTGTCATGGTCGATGAGGTCGAAGCCGTTGGTGCCAAGGAGCAACTTAAGCATTGAGGGCTGCTCGGTAGGAGTCAGGACCTCTGCCTCCATATCAAATGTTCCCTTTGTAGTGAACTTATATTGTTCCAAACCCTCGTTCTTACGGAAAAGCAACAGAGAGTCGAACACCTGCTCTACATCCGGATCTGGCACTTTCATATAGAAGCGCACGAATCCCTGCACATGCTTAAACTCAAAATAGGTATATAAGTTGGTAGGATCCTGCTCTGCCAAAGAGTACATGAAATCATAGTCACCAAGGTGACCCGATGCCGCCTTCTCCGATGCAGTATAAGCAGCATTGTCCTCTTGATAATAAGATATGGCAACATTGCTTGCCTGCCTCTGACCTGTAAAATCAACCGGCATTTCCAAGTATCCATATTCAGGTGTTGCTATAGACTGACGGGTACTGGTATTCGGACTCCAAGCATAGAACTCAGTCGTTCCCGCTATCGTCAACCTTGAAGACTCATCATCTGTCTCACCGAACTTACCTGTCACATAACCCTTAAGTGCAGGGTTAGTTTCTGCATGAGCCGTTTCCAACACATACAGATAGTCTGTTCGCGGACTTAACTCTGCACCAAAGAATCCCTGCTTATCAGCATCAACGAACTTAGGATAGATAGCAATACCGTCACCAGCATTCCACATGAAGCTCATGCTACCATTGTCATAGTACAATTCGCTTCGTGAGGCATCGCCAGATACAACATCGGGGATGGCAGCCTCAGTACCCTCCTTCGGCTCTGTCACCTGTACGTCACCGAGGATATCCTCTGATGAACAAGATGTCAGCGCCGCAAGAAATGCAATGATTGAAAATGTCAGTATATTCTTCATAACTTAATATTTCGCGTCAGGTTTATAGTTCGAATTAATTTCTGTATTGCTTACAGTATTATTTTCTATATTGTTTTACTATTCTATATCTCTATTGTCCATTAAGGAACAAGTTTACTATTCCATTGGCATCAGCCATTGTTATCTCTCCATCTCCATTGATATCGGCAGCGTTGATGTCAGCTCCTGCAACATTTCCTCCAAGGAAGATATTTACTACCATGTTGGCATCACTCATCGTTACCTCACCGTCACCATTGACATCTCCTATGAGGGTATTCAGCGTTAGGAACTGTCCATCGTCCGGTGTTGCCATTGGCAAAGGCGTCAGCAGGCCTGTCGGAGAGGTTTCATTACCATCTGCGTCGAGGTTAGCCTCCGCGGGTTTTGCCTGCAAGGGGGAGTAATCGGAGTTTTCAGAATGCTCGGAGTTCTCTGAATACTCGGAATTATCGGAGGACTCTGAATTTTCGGAGTTATCTGAGTTATCTGAGAGATCTGAGTTTTTAGTTTCTTTTGAGTTTTCCGAACCCTCAATTTCTTCTCCTTCTTCTCCTACCTTTATATTATATAGAAGTCCTGCAGACACTTTGCAGCCTTTTACTCTTGCTGAAGTTATCGTCCCATCATCTGATGCAACCTTGATTACCAGGGTATCATCCGTGAAATCTGTTGCAGGGAGCATCAGGTATGCCACCAGTGCGTCGCCCTTCCCTATCACCAGGCTGTCCATCTTCAGCTCCATGCTGTCACAAAACGCTGTTGGCGTTATAGTTTCTTCATCAACGCACACCGTGGCGTTTGTTGCGAAACGGTCACCAGATGTTTTCATCACCATCCTCGTGACGCGCATATCCCTCTGCATCGGCAACTCAACTCTCAACACGCTTCCAAGGTGTTTCAAAGTAAAGTCACCCAGCGAGGCAGTCACTGTATCTTTCGCCACCATATAGTCATACTTATATATATGGTCAGGATTGGCATTAGCCATCTGCATCTGACCCGTGTATGAAACCGCCAACGCCGTGCGGTCTTTCCTATCGTGGGCTTTGTCAATGGGACCATAAACAAAATAATTATGGTCATCATACATTACCTTGCCACCGCCGCTGAACGTGCCGAACGCCGTGTTCCCCGTATCAACCTGATACATATACAAGATCATACGACTGCTACGATTCGCATCCTCGCGATACCCGACGCACATATCCCATCTCACCCAAGATGGAATCAACCCCAACCCATCCCTATATTCATAGGTGATGGCTTTTGAGGAAGCACTCTGCATCAGAAATACAAGAAGGAAAAGCAGTATCCTCATCATCTTCCTTTTGGTGTTAATAGGTCACACAACATCACATGTTCAGGAGCAGACGACATAGTATTACTCGTCGTACTCGAACACGAAATCATACTCATCGCCTCCGCCAAGCGAGCCTGTAGCACCCTTGGCGCCGTTGGAGCCACCGAGATCAGGGTCGTTGCCAGTGTTTTCTCCATTACCTGGATCAACCTCGCTACCACCGCCATCCGTGCGTGAGCCTGCAAGCAGCGCCTGCTCCTCCTCAATCTCGTCGAACGAGATAACGGGCGAGACGTACGATTTCTTTCTTATTTCGCTGTTTACATTCATATCAAGTTATTTGCCACATCAAATATTATAGCCGCCGAAACCAATCGAAGGCAACAATTTATTATGCAAAGTTAATAAAATTCTGTATAGAAAACTATGTTTCTCTTAATATTAACACATTTTTTAGCTTTTTTTAACAGTATAGATTATAGTTTCGTTATGTAAAAGGAATGGTATTACAAAGGCATTGTAAAAGCATAGGTTTTACCGCATAAAAGCTATGCTATTACATGGTAAAAGCATACATATTAGGAGGTAAAAGCTATGCTATTACAACGCCCTGTGTAACTACTTGATTATTTTTTCTTTACAGGATCACATGTAAGACCTACGCCGAGCTTCTTGAAAATCTTGCGGTCAACCTCAGAAAGCATAACTGTCGAGTGGACTTGACAATTACGGAACTTCGGCAGTTGTGCAAGTGCACGGCGGCAGTTGTCGTCAGCCTGCGAGAGTACGCTGAGCGCAACGAGTACCTCATCGGTGTGAAGGCGCGGATTATTGCCTCCGAGGTATTCCACCTTTGTTTTCTGTATTGGTTCTATCATTGCCTGCGGTATGAGTTTTATGTCATGATCAATACCTGCGAGGTACTTGGTGGCATTGAGAATCAGCGCAGCTGAAGGACCGAGAAGTTCTGAAGACTCACTGGTAATGATAGTGCCGTCAGCAAGTTCGATGGCTGCACATGGCTTGCCACACTGTTGCCTGCGCTCCTTAGCGGCTACGGTAACCCTGCGGTAGTCGGTGGTTATCTTAGCCTGTTGGAAGAGAAGCTGGATTTTCTGCACTTCGTCCTCGTTGTTGGCTCCATCGGCGAATTTGTTTGTGGCATCGTAGTAACGACGTATTATTTCCTGCTTGGATGCCTCTTGGCATGCCTCGTCATCGCTGATACAGAAACCAACCATATTGACGCCCATGTCTGTTGGCGACTTATACGGGTTCTTTCCGTAGATACCCTCAAAGAGAGCATTGAGGACAGGGAAAATCTCTATATCGCGGTTATAATTGATTGCAATCTTATTATAAGCATCCAGATGGAATGGGTCAATCATATTGACATCATTGAGGTCTGCAGTGGCTGCCTCATAGGCGATGTTCACAGGATGCTTCAGAGGCAACGACCAAACCGGGAAGGTCTCGAACTTGGCGTATCCGGCTTCCACTCCGCGCTTGTTCTCATTATATAACTGCGAGAGGCACACTGCCATCTTGCCGCTGCCGGGGCCCGGTGCCGTGACGATGACGAGGGGACGTGAGGTTTCCACGTAGTCATTCTTGCCGAAACCTTCGTCGCTGGCGATGAGCGTCACGTTGTGCGGATAGCCATCGATGAGATAGTGGACGTATGACTTTATGCCCATGCGCTTGAGTCGCACACGGAAGTCGTCGGCGGCATGCTGTCCGTTGTAGTGGGTGATGACCACGCTGCCTACCATGAAGCCGCGCGAGATGAACTCGCCACGCAGGCGCAGCACATCCTCGTCGTAAGTGATGCCGAGGTCGGCACGCACCTTGTTTTTCACTATATCCTCAGCGCTGATGACGATGACGATTTCTATCTGGTCACTGATTTTGCTGAACATACGCAGCTTGCTGTCGGGCTGGAAGCCTGGCAGTACGCGGCTGGCGTGGTGATCGTCGAAAAGTTTGCCACCGAGTTCGAGGTACAGCTTGCCTTTAAACTGCTGTATGCGTTCCTTGATGTGCTCTGACTGTATGCGTATGTATTTATCGTTGTCGAAACCTTGTTTCATTGCTAAATTTTCGGAGTTTGTCGGAATGATCGGAAGAATCGGAGTAATCAGAGTAATCGGAGTAATCAGAACATTCCGAGTATTCCGAGATATTCTGAATAATCTGAATAATCTGAGTATTCTGAGTATTCTGAGTTATCAGAATTTTCTGAAACTATAGTGATTTATTGAGGTTGACCATCTCTATGGCAGAGAGCATGGCGTCGGCGCCCTTGTTGCCTGCCTTGGTACCTGCACGCTCTACGGCCTGCTCTATGCTGTCGGTGGTGAGGATGCCGTTGAGAACCGGCACGCCTGACTGCATGGCTGCCTGGGCAATGCCCTTGGCTGACTCGTTTGCCACCATATCGAAATGTGGTGTGGCACCGCGAATCACCGCACCGAGACATACCACGGCATCGTACTTGCCTGAGGCTGCCATCTTCTGCGCAGTGAGGGGTATCTCAAAGGCTCCGGGAACGAGGGCGAGGGTGAGGTCATCAGTGTTGCCACCATGACGCACAAAGCAGTCCTCTGCACCGGCTACGAGGTGAGTGACTATGAAATCATTAAAACGTGAGGCAACAATGCCTATCTTCTGACCCTGGGCGGTCAGCGCACCTTCTATCTTTTTCATTTTTTCTTTGGATTTTTATAGGGAGTTTAAGGTCCTTAAGGACTTTAGGGACTTTAGAGACTCTTTCCTTTCGGGTTCTTGACATGGAGGAGGTGTCCCATCTTGGCGTACTTGGTGTACATGTAGAACTCGTCCTTCTCGTTTGTCTCTATTTCTATCGGCTCACGACTTACTACTTTAAGGCCGAAGCCGTCGATGCCGCTTATCTTTTGCGGATTGTTGGTCATGAGACGCAACTCGTGGATGCCGAGGTCGGCAAGGATGCTGGCGCCGGTGCCGTATTCGCGCAGATCGGCAGCAAAGCCGAGTGCCACGTTTGCTTCTACGGTGTCCATGCCCTGATCCTGCAGGTTATAGGCGCGGAGCTTGTTGATGAGTCCGATGCCACGTCCTTCCTGACGAAGATACAACAGCACTCCCCTGCCCTCTTTCTCTATGCGGCGCAGGGCTTCGGCAAGTTGTTCGCCACAGTCGCAGCGCAGCGAACCAAAGGCATCGCCGGTGAGACATTCGGAGTGTACGCGGCACAGCACAGGTTCGGGAGTGGTGACATCACCCTTGACGAGAGCCACATGGTGTTCTCCCGTCACCTTATTTATATATCCGTATGAACGGAACGTGCCGTACTTCGTTGGAAGTTCGGCGGACGTAACCTGCTCAATGAGCTTCTCCGTGCGACGGCGGTATTCTATCAGCGACTTGACGGTGATGCATACGAGGTTGTGCTCCTGTGCCATCTGCAACAACTCCGTGGTGCGCATCATGGTACCGTCCTCACGCATTATCTCGCAGCAGAGGCCTGCCTCGGTAAGTCCGGCGAGACGGCAGAGGTCAACGGTTGCCTCGGTATGACCGGCGCGAACCAGCACGCCACCCTCGCGAGCCTGCAAAGGGAACATGTGGCCGGGACGGCGGAAGTCGATGGACTTTGCTGACGGGTCTGCCACGGCACGGGCGGTGATGCCACGCTCTACGGCAGAGATGCCCGTAGTGGTGGAGATATGGTCGATGCTGACGGTGAACGCCGTCTGGTGGTTGTCGCTGTTGTGCGTAACCATCTGCGGCAGGTTCAGCCGTTCGCATATCTCACGGCTCATGGGCATACAGATGAGCCCTTTCGCAAGCGATGCCATGAGGTTGACATTCTCTGTAGTGGCAAACTGTGCCGCACAGATGAGGTCACCTTCGTTCTCACGGTCGGGGTCGTCGATGACGAGGATGCACTGTCCTGAACGCAGTGCCTCAAGGGCTTCGTCGATTGTATTGAGTTCTTTATTCATTTTCTTGGTGAGGGTGGCTGTGATACAGCCACATACTTAACGATTTTTGCTGCCAAACGAGGGGTGGCTGTGATACAGCCACATACTTAACAGGCACTTGCCTGACTTCTTATGCCAGGAGGAAGTTGCGGTATAGGTCTATCTTTTCTTCCACCGACGGGAGGGGCGAAGACGGGGCTTTGCTTCCCTGCGGCATCAACCGTTCTACGTATTTTGCTATAACGTCGTTTTCAAGGTTTACCACATCACCTACCCTTGCCTCGTGCAGCGTGGTGGCATTCTGCGTATGTGGGATAAGCGACACGGCAAAGCCATTGGCGGCTACCTCTGCCACGGTAAGGCTTACGCCCTGTATCGTGATACTGCCTTTCTCTATTATATAGCGCATAATCTGCGGCGAGGTCTCGATATGCAGCCACAGGGCGTTGTCGTCTTTCTCCATGCGAGCGACTACACCTGTGCCGTCAACATGTCCGGAAACGATATGACCGCCGAGGCGTGTCTGCAGTGTCAGCGCACGCTCAAGGTTCACCATGCTGCCCGGCTTGAGGGCAGAGAGAGACGTGCGGCGCACGGTCTCCGGCATAACATCGAAAGAAGCGGTATTGCCCTGCAACCTTGTCACGGTAAGGCAGACCCCGTTGGTGGCTATGCTGTCGCCAACCAGCGTACCGTCCAAGACCTTGGACGCCTCTATCTCAAGCGTCACAGACTTCGTGCCGCGACGAATGGACTTTACCTTTCCTATTTCCTCTATTATGCCAGTGAACACTGTATTCTCTTTTTTACAACGGATTACACTAATTTCACGGATTATCATCTTCAGACGAACTGAAGACTTCACCCGCAATGAGGATGTCGTCGCCGAAGGCGGTGACAGTGCGGTTGCGCAACTGTATGGCATCTGCCATCATCGTTACGCCGTCACCCTCAACGGGTGTCTTGGCACTCTTGCCTCCTATTATTTTCGGAGCTATGAATGCCATCACCTCATCTACCAATCCCTCTGAGAGCAACGCCTCACTGAGCGTTCCACCGCTCTCAAGGAGTATGGAGTCAATCTTCTCCGCTCCGGCACGCTGAACGACCTCGTGCAGGGTATTACAATTCCACAGCGCCACACCTGCCTCACGCAACTGCTGCAGCTTTTCCTCATCGGCACCGTCGGCGTATGCCACGACGAGAGGATATTCATGTGCCGTGCGCACCAGTTGGCTCTCAAGCGGGATACGTGCGCGGCGGTCGGCTATGATGCGTATGGGCTGGCGCACCTCATGTTCCTGTATGTCAAGTTTCTTCAACGTCTCCTCCGTGAGTCGGACACTGAGCATAGGGTCGTCGGCAAGTACCGTGCCTATGCCACAGAGTATAGCCATGTGGTTGCGACGCGTAAGGTGAACGTACTGGCGTGCATCCTCGCCTGTTATCCATTTGCTGTCGCCCGTGGCAGTGGCAATCTTGCCGTCGAGGGTCATCGCCCACTTGGCAGTCAGCCACGGCAGGTTGGTGGTGATGTATTTCAGGAACACACGGTTCTGGGTTTTCAGCTGACGGACGAGGATGGCGATGGTATCGCCACTTACAGCCCCCGCTGGTGATGATTGCTCCATGACATCTACCTCAATGCCTGCCTTGCGCAATATATCTATGCCATTGCCTGCCACCAACGGATTGGGATCGAGCAATCCGACGACGACGCGCTTTATGCCACGCTCAATGACAGCCTCCACACATGGCGGCTGATGACCATGATGGCAACAAGGCTCCAGAGTGACATACATCGTGGCCCCGGTGCAATCCACATTATTCTCATCTGCATAGCGGAAAGCATCACGCTCAGCATGCAAATCTCCAAAACGATGATGGAAGCCTCGTGCAATAACCTCGTCATCGCGCACTACAAGTGCACCGACAAGGGGATTGGGGTTAACCTTGCCCTCGCCCTGCTGTGCGAGGCGCATGGCCTGTTCCATTAGAAATATGTCGTCGTCAGTAATCATTTTAAAGTGCAAAGTTACTCAGAATTTTTTGAATAACAAAATACATAACCCATTTTTTTTACTTTTCCCTATTTATCAGTATAACAGAAAAAAGCAGAAGAGGCAGAGATACCATTTTCACAGTATCTCTGCCTCTCTGTATTTTACATTCCAGTGAATCGAGTCTTACTTAGCTCTAACGATAGCTACGCGAGCAGATGTCAGGCCCTTAACGCCGCTTCCCTTGCAAGAGCTAACTGTTACGCCCTTAGAAGTGAGATAGTCGGCAACAGCCTTAGCACGACGCTCAGAGAGAGACTGGTTGTACTCTGCTGTTCCCTCTGGAGAAGCCATACCGATAACCTCAACAGTTCCCTCTACGTTGTCAAGAAGCAACTTAGCATCAGATGTGAGCTCTGCAGAGTTCTGAGCGAAGAATACATAAGAATCGCCAGCAACTACAGTCTTAGTCTTAGCAGGAACCTCAACAGTCTTCACAACCTCCTTGATAACCTCCTTTGGCTTCTTTGCGAGTTCGTCGCGCAGAGAGTCGATAGTGTTATTGAAGTCACCAATGTTGTATGTCTTGAAGTAGTGAGTTCCGTTAGAGCACTTGAAGTGGTATGTGTATGCCGCTCCGAGATAGAGCTGAGCACCACCCAAGTTGAATGCACCTGCTCCCTTACCTGCACCAGGGCTGGTGAAGTTCCACAGCATCTGTGGACGAAGGCTGAGAGTATGACGATACTTCTTGTCAATGTTGAAAGCCAAGTCGAAACCTGTCTTTCCAGCCCAGTAGTTGTTGTAACGGTCACCCATTCCAGGACGGAATCCGTGGAACCAACCGATACCAGCCACCATGTTGACTTCGAAGAAGCGAGGAGAGCCTGTGAAACCACCGATTAGGTTAGAGAGATTCACAATACCGTTTACTCCACCGAAGAGGCCACGAACAACATTCGTTCCGCCCGTATATTTATTACGGCCGAAGAATGGAGTGCCGTAAGAATGAGAGCCGAACCATGCGGAAGCCTCACCCTCTAAAGCCAATATTGGAGTAAACCACTTACCCACTGCGATACCAGCAATAGGGTTAACTGGGAACATGTCGCTGAACATATCCTTTACAGGAGTAGCAGCACCTACGTTAACCGTAACGTAAGTATTGTCCAAGATTTTAGGATTCTCGATTGCGAGCTGAGCATTAGCCTTTGTGGTTGCAGCAAGAGCGAGCGCAAGAGCGAGAGTACCTTTTGCAAAAGTAGTAATTCTCATTGTTGTTTAGCTATTAATTAATGTTCTTTTTTTCTCTGATTCTGCATTCAACGGCAAAGTTACAATTATTTTTTTAACACCGCAAGTTTTATTGAAAAAAATTAAAATATTTTAACAGTCAAATGCAAAAAAGTTTGCTACTTATTTAAAATATTATTAGTAACTTTGCATCGAAAATAAAAAAACACCATAAAAAACAATGAATCTGGACTTACTTACTGCCATTTCGCCCATTGATGGACGTTACCGTGGAAAAACAGCCTCTCTGGCTGAATATTTTTCAGAATACGCACTGATACGCTATCGTGTGCGCGTTGAGATTGAGTATTTCATCACTCTCTGTGAACTGCCCCTGCCGCAGTTGAAGGATTTCGACAAGTCGCTGTTCCCGAAACTGCGTGCCATCTACGAGAACTTTACAGAGCAGGATGCGCAGCGCGTGAAGGACATTGAGAAGGTAACCAACCACGACGTGAAGGCTGTGGAGTACTTCATCAAGGAGAAACTTGACGAAATGGAGAAAGGCGGACTGGGCGAGGGCTATTTCGAGCAGAGCCGCGAGTTCATACATTTCGGCCTGACATCGCAGGATATCAACAACACCAGCGTTCCTCTCTCAGTGAAGGAGGCTTTGGCTGAGGTATATGTACCACAGGTTGAGGAACTCATCGGACAACTGAAAGAGTATGCAGAGGAATGGAAGGACGTGCCAATGCTCGCCAAGACACACGGCCAGCCAGCATCCCCTACCCGTCTGGGCAAGGAGGTGATGGTGTTCGTTTACCGTCTGCAGGAGCAACTCGATGCACTGAAGGCTTGCAAATACACAGCTAAGTTCGGTGGTGCCACAGGTAACTTCAACGCTCACCATGTGGCATACCCGGAATATGACTGGCGTGAGTTCGGCAACAAGTTCGTAAGTAAGAAACTGGGTCTGCAGCGTGAGCAGTACACCACACAGATATCAAACTACGACCACCTCGGAGCCATCTTCGATGCCGTGCGCCGTATCAACACGATAATCATTGACCTTGACCGCGACTTCTGGATGTATATCTCCATGGAATACTTCAAGCAGAAGATCAAAGCCGGCGAGGTTGGTTCAAGTGCCATGCCACACAAGGTAAATCCTATAGACTTCGAGAATTCGGAGGGCAACCTCGGCATTGCAAACGCCATACTGCAGTTCCTTGCACAGAAGCTGCCGGTAAGCCGTCTGCAGCGCGACCTTACCGACTCTACCGTACTGCGCAACATCGGTGTGCCTCTCGGTCATGGTGTCATTGCAATACAGAGCACGCTGAAGGGACTGCGCAAGCTCATCCTCAACCAGGATGCCCTGCAGAAAGACCTTGACAACACATGGGCAGTGGTGGCAGAGGCTATCCAGACCATTCTGCGCCGTGAGGCATATCCTCACCCATACGAGGCGCTGAAGGCTCTGACACGCACCAACAAGCACATGGACGAGGAGACCATACACGAGTTCATACAGGGTCTTGAGGTCAGCGATGCAGTGAAGGCAGAACTGATGAACATCACGCCAAGCAACTATACTGGCATTTAAGTAATGCACAATGCACAATGCACAATGCACAATGCACAATGCATAATGCACAATGCTTAATGCACAATGCTTAATTCATAATGCACAATGTATAATGCATAATTAGACAGCCTACATGAAACAGATGATGCTGGAACAGTATTCAACTAACCGTATAATACGGACAGGAAAACATAAAGGCAAGTTCTAAAAAATCCTATCATAAGACAAACAGACAAAAGGACATTAAAGAAGAAGAAAGACAAAAAAAGAATACCGGCCGGGAGGCCGGGATAAATTTACACATTATTTATATAAACACAATTTTTCCTCAAAAAACACAAAACATTATCTACAACAATGGAAACTGGAAAAGAAGAAATGCAGGCAGGAACTGCAATGAACAACGAAGCACCCCGTGAGGGACAGAACAACAATCAAGAGACAGGCGGACAGCAACCACGTCAGCCGCGTCAGCGTATGCGTATCTCTTCGCAGCGCCCGGCATACGGAGACCGTCCGTATGGCGATCGTCCTGCTTACAGCACTCGTCAGAACTACAACAACGAAGGCGGATTCCGTCCCGAAGGTTTTGGAGCAGCCCTGAATGGCGGCGAGGGCGGTTATCAGCCACGTGGAGGCTATCAGCAGCGCGGTGGCGGTTATGGTCAGCGTGGCGGCTATGGACAGCAGCGCAGTGGCTACGGACAGCAAGGTGGTTATCAGCAGCGCCCTTATCGTCAGTATGATGGAGAAGAAGGTAATGAACAGCGCGAAGGCGGATTCCTGCCACGCGGAGGTTACGGACAGCAGCGCGGTGGCGGTTATGGTCAGCGTGGTGGCTATGGTCAGCGCGGTGGCTACGGACAGCGCGGTGGCTACGGACAGCAGCGCGGCGGAGGCTACGGCAACCAGCGTGGCGGTTATGGCAAACAGCAGCGTCAGCGTACGCCAGGCTATGATCCGCAGGCCAAGTACTCCATGAAGAAACGTATAGAATACAACGAGAATCATATAGACCCTACACAGCCAGTACGTCTGAACAAGTTCCTCGCCAACGCCGGTGTATGCAGCCGTCGTGAGGCTGACGACTTCATAGAGGCAGGCGTAGTAACCGTAAACGGACAGGTAGTTACCGAACTCGGCACAAAGATTATGCGTACCGACGAGGTGAAGTTCCATGACCAGCCGGTGACACTGGAGAAGAAGGTTTACGTATTGCTCAACAAGCCGAAGGACTATGTTACCACGAGTGACGACCCACAGCAGCGCAAGACCGTCATGGATCTTGTGAAGGGTGCTTGTCCGGAGCGCATCTACCCCGTTGGCCGTCTTGACCGCAACACCACAGGTGTATTGCTCCTGACCAACGATGGCGACCTCGCTTCTAAGCTCACACATCCTAAGTTCCTTAAGAAAAAGGTTTATCACGTATTCCTCGACAAGAACATCACTGCTGCCGACATGCGCCAGATTGCAGAGGGCATACAGCTTGATGACGGCGAGATACACGCAGATGCCATCGAGTATGCACACCAGACTGACAAGAAGCAGGTGGGCATAGAGATTCACTCTGGCCGCAACCGTATCGTTCGCCGCATATTCGAGAGTCTGGGATACCGTGTAACCAAGCTCGACCGCGTACAGTTTGCCGGACTGACGAAGAAGAACCTGAAGCGTGGCGACTGGCGTTTCCTCACTGAGAAGGAAGTCGATATGCTGCGCATGGGAGCTTTTGAATGATTATAATGAAGAATGAAGAATAAAGATAATGAAACGTACAAAGATAGTTGATGCCTTGGCCAAGACCGTATTTGGCGAGGCGATAGACGTGAAGGGCTGGGTGCGCACGCACCGTTCAAGCAAGGCGGTGGACTTCATCGCGCTGAACGACGGCTCCACAATAAAGAACATACAGATTGTCGTTGACCCGACAAAGTTCGACGCTGAAATGCTGAAGCAGATCACCACCGGTTCGTGCATACATGCCACGGGCATACTGGTGGAGAGTCAGGGTGCCGGCCAGACCTGCGAGATACAGGCTGAGACAATAGAGGTGTATGGCACATGCGGTGCCGACTATCCAATGCAGAAGAAGGGACAGTCGTTTGAATACATGCGCCAGCATGCCCACATGCGTCTGCGCACCAACACCTTCGGTGCCGTGATGCGCATACGCCACAACATGGCGATGGCCATCCATACCTATTTCCACGAGCACGGATATTTCTATTTCCATACTCCGCTCATCACAGCCAGCGACTGCGAGGGTGCCGGAAACATGTTCCAGGTGACCACAAAGAACCTCTACAACCTGAAGAAGGACGATGAGGGCAAGATAGACTACAGCGACGACTTTTTCGGACAGCAGACATCGCTGACGGTCAGCGGACAGTTGGAGGGCGAGCTCGGTGCCACGGCACTGGGTGCAATATACACCTTCGGCCCTACATTCCGCGCTGAAAACTCCAACACTCCACGCCACCTGGCTGAGTTCTGGATGATTGAGCCGGAAATCGCCTTCATGGATCAGGAAGAGCTGATGGACCTTGAAGAGGACTTCATCAAATATTGCGTACGTTGGGCGCTGACCAACTGCAAGGACGACCTTGAGTTCCTCAACAAGATGATTGACAAAGGCTTGCTGGAGCGTCTCGAAGGCGTATTGAAGGAGAACTTCGTACGTTTGCCTTACACTGAGGGTATCAAGATACTGCAGGAGGCTATCAAGAACGGCAAGAAGTTTGAGTTCCCATGCGATTGGGGCGATGACCTCGCTTCTGAGCACGAGCGCTACCTCGTTGAGGAGCACTTCAAGAAGCCTGTCATCATGACCGACTATCCAACAGCCATCAAGTCGTTCTACATGAAGCAGAACGAGGCAACAGCCGAGGGAGGCTCTAAAGGCTACAAGGGTTGCGTGGCACCAGGTCCTACCATGCAGGGTACCGACGTGTTGTTCCCACAGATTGGCGAGATCATGGGCGGTTCTGTGCGCGAGGAGAGCTACGACAAGCTCATGGGCGAGATAGAGCGCCGTCAGATGGACACCACACACCTGTGGTGGTATCTCGACACCCGTAAGTACGGTACATGTCCTCACGCTGGTTTCGGACTCGGCTTCGAGCGTCTGATACTCTTCGTGACGGGTATGCAGAACATCCGCGACGTGATTCCGTTCCCACGTACTCCAAACAACGCTGAGTTCTAAACCTTATCCTTTGACAACGGATTATAAAGTACATAAAAAATGCTCACTGACACAGCTAGGTCAGTGAGCATTTTTTATGACTGGAAACACCATTATGTAATGGTTGTGTTTTCATAACGTGCCAGATTACAAAATGAAAGCTATCATATTACATTGTAATAGCTATCGTTTTACAATGCAATATGATAGCTTTTACAGTGTAAAACGATAGCTATTACGCAACCACCCCATATTTAACCCTTGTTAAACTTTCGAGCAAAAAAAAACGGCGATAAAGTGACATTATGTTACTTTATCGCCGTTTTTCGTGACAAATGCATTTTTATACTCTACGCCAGTACAGGTTTCTATTTCTTGTCGATGCTGACAAGTTCATACTGGCGTGTGCCGAGACCAATCTTCTCGCCCCACTCCATGATGTGGGTGCCATGCAGTTTCTCTATGCGGTTGAGCAAAGGCTGCGTATTGTTGTGCTCATCGTTGTGTATCTGCGTTACTATGTCGAAACAAGCCTGGTCAAGCGCTACGGGGTCGAGCGATGCCAGTATGCCGTAGTCGGCAAAGAGCGGCGGCTGTGGGTCGCCGTTGCAGTCGCAGTCGATGCTCATCTTGTACATCACGCTGATGTAGAGAATGTTCTTTCCGCCATTGAAATACTCATGAACAGCCTGCGCTGCGGCTGCCATAGACTCTATGAAAGCATCCTGCGGCTGCGTGTACTGCCAGCACTCCGGAGTTTTGTCCGTCACGCCGTGGCTGTGTATGTATGCCTTGCCGGCCGTAGAACCACAACCGATGGAGGCATTCTTCAGTACACCGCCGAGTCCGCCCATCTGGTGGCCTTTGAAGTGTGCAAGGTTAATCATGAAGTCGTAGTTCTGCATGTGAGTGCCCACGATGTCATATTTCAGCCATGTGGTGTCGCGCACAGGGATGCGCATGTCGCCCTCCTCGTCCATGATGTCAACCTTTGCAATGTCCATGAAACCACGCTCGCGGATGGCGTTCCAGTGATCTTCGGTGGACTGGCGTGCACCACCGTACGCAGTGTTACACTCCACGATGGTACCGTTCACCTCCTGCACAAGGTCTTTTATCAGAGCCGGGCGCAGATAGCCTGTTTTCTCCGATTCGCCGGTGCTTATCTTCACCGCCACGCGTCCTTCGGCCTTGCGGCCAAGGGCATTGTAGATGTTTACAAGGCTTTCTGCACTAATGTCGCGTGTAACGAACACCTTGCTCTTTTCTGCAACAGAAGACTCTGTGTCGGTCTGCGCCGTCATGGTCAGTGCTGCCAGCCCTGCCATGCAAGTGATGATCAGTCTTTTCATATCTTAAGATGGATTTAATGATGGTTGCTATTCTTCATCATCATAGTCATAATCGAAAAGGGAGGAGGACTGTTTAGCTGATGCGTCAAACTGTCCGGTGCCCTGACCGTCAGTCTGGCCTTGTTCTACATAAGAGCCAGCCATCAACGACTGTAGATGAATTGTGTGGATCATTATCCACGGTTTTTCGTAGGTATGTTTTTTCATGATTATTGTAGTGTTTTTTGACCATTCTGTATGATAATGCCATGTGCAGTGCCACTGGCGTTCTGTCCTGCTATGTTGTATCTTGCAGCATTGCCATTGTCATGCTTTGCCTCTACCGCACCGACAGTCGTAGGTTGCTCATCATCATTGAAAGCAAGCGAGAGTTGCTTGGCACCTGCGGCGTTTGTCGTGGTGATGTAGGCACGAAAAGGCTTCATCTGCTTCATGTATGTGCAGTCATAGAACTTGTTACCATAGATGAAATACTCCTCTGCGCCGAGGTCACCGTCCTGACCGCCAGTGAGCAGTGTGTAAGTGCCGTTGAGTTGTGCACCGTTGCCTGTCTGCACTGCATTAGCGGCATTCTCTACGGTGACGTTGCCGAAGGTATAGCTGCCGCTTTCACTCGCAACGCCCACCTTGATGAGCACGGGCTCGTTGGCGGTTATATAGTTCTGCTTTGAGAAATAGAGTTTTTCGTTTTCTATGCGGTCAGCCTTTGCAATCTCTGTTCCCTCGCCGAACACAGCCTTGGCCTGCTCGGCGCTGACGCTAAAAGGGATTACCAACGAACTCCATTCATCAGAAGAGAAAGAACGTGTCAGTGTAACCTCATCGTAATCGCCATCAGCAAATTCGGTGTAAGAACCATTCTCAGAGAGCTCCAGCTTCTTGTCAATAAAACGGCGCTCATACTCTGTGGCAGCAAGGATAAAGCCACCGAACACCTTACCTTCGGTGTAAAACAGAGTCATGTCATTATGATCTTTTGCGTTAGGATCTTTTGACGTAGGTTCGGTATCTTCTCCCATGAGATAGTATTCTGCTGAACCGTCGCGGTTGTTTGAGCCGCCAACACCGGCAGACTTAGAGCAACACACGAGGTGCACGCCACCATTGCCGTCTGCTACCATGAAGTTCTCTACGATGCCCTGATATGCTTTTGTTGCTACTGCAGTATAGTCTGTGTCATACAGTCCGAGGCGCATGCCCTTCAGGTATGCTGCTGTAAAGATGGCAGAAGCAGAAGATTCAAGGTAGTTCGCAACAGGTGAAGTGGTATAATTATAACTATTGTATGACTGTGCCACAAAAGTACCGTCATGGTTGAGCAACTGATACCAGCAACCGCTTGTTGCATCCTGCTTTGCAGCTATGCCCTCAGCCAGTTGGTTAAGGTAACTGCGCAGTGTAGCATAGTTCTGTGTCTTTGTCATTCCAGCGATCTGCATCTGCTCAAGCACGTCAACGAGTGCAAGGAAGTACCAACCCTCGGCACGTCCCCAATATTCTGCAGAGTGATAAAGACCGTCGCTGTTAGGGAATCCTGCCCACTTATATGCGTTTGTCTTTGAATTGGTATCTGCAGTACACTCAGGGTCTGCAGTGAAAGCATGGTAAAGCAACTTCACATCAGGATTCCAGAGATAGTTCCATGAAATGGTAAACTGCTTGGTTATCAAATCCCAGTCAGCTTCTTTGCTTCCGCTGATGTAACCGTCGGATTCATAATTTTCATATTCATTAAGCATCTGAGCAAGCAGTGCAGGTCCCATATACTGACCGTCGCACCACATCTGGTTGGTGTAAGTGCTCTTGTGCCACCAGCCACCAGCAGCGTCGGGGAGAAGGTCTGCGCTAATAGAATAATTACTATTTGCCAGTTTGATGCCTGCAAGAGCCTCGCTAAGTCTTGTGTTTGCAATCGTGACACTATTGCTGTTGCTTATATTGTTATCTGCTGCATCTGGAATGATACCAGCCTTTGCCAGTTCCTGCAACTTAAAATAAAGTTTTACGGCATTGAGATCATCAAAACTCTGACCAGCCTTACCCTTAGAGGGTATAGTGTTGTTGGCGTAATCCTGTACTGCATAGAACCAAGGCCTTACATTTACCTCTGTATTATCTTTATAATAGTCTATTGTCTCCAATACTGCCTTGGCAACTAATCCTGGTACGTAATCAAGCGAAGATGTACTGCCAGAGGCTGATTTTGTGCCATCATTTGTATATGTAGCAAAATTCATAACTTTTTCATTGCCATAGAAATCATTCAGTCGTGAGTTGATAACCCACTCAGAGTAACGCTTCGTAGCATCGAATGTCATGGCAGAACCGGCAGCAGGGAGCACAGGGGCGTTTGCGTCAACCTCATAAATTGCATAGAGAGTAGTGTTTGCGCTTGGCTTATATGTAGCGCCGGCGTTGTATGAAGCTGTTGTAGCAGTGCTGCTTGTTGACCAGCCAAGGAAGTTATAGCCGTAGTTAGCCGTTGCTGTTGGCAGTGTCACGCCTGCGCCCTCACTCGCCTCTGTGAGACTAGAAGTAGAACAGGTGCCATTACTGTTAGCATTGAATGTCACAGTGTAGAGAGTCTGTGTAGGTTCGTTGCCGCCAGAACCACTGTTCTCACCGTATGTAACGTCAATGCCGTAAATATTGTAACCGCTACCTGCTGAACCAATATAGATAGTACTAGCATTACCCGTATAATTGTATTCTTCTGCAACGACATCACTTGTACCCGTTGAACTACATATAGTAGCCAAGGTGGTCTCTCCCCATGTATCTCCACTCGTAATCTTTAAACTACGGGTTGAACTGCCACCAGATACTCCATATGCCTTAATTACACAAGGACCGCTCACCTCAAATGATATATATAGTCCCGAAGTTGAAGCTCCACCTCCAAACTTCACTCTATGAGTAAAAGCTTCTCCTGAAACAGAGGCGTTATCAGCTTCTATCGTTGTTGCCTTACCACTGCCACTATATGGAACAATTGTAAAATTACCAATCGTAATACTGCTTGATGCATTTGAAATGACATCATTGCTGCTAAAACGTAACGATATATTCGTTCCGGCATAAGAAAAAATGCCTACCATGGTCATTAAAACCATGGTAAGCATTCGCATAGTGAAATGTTTTTGGTTCTTCATAATGATTTATTTTTATATTATTTCTGTTCCTCTTTTTTAGTCACCCCAGATTGGCGGGTCTTCAGGGTCGGTGTTGTCACTGCCGCCAATGCCCTGACCATGTTCTTCTGGATTGTCGGTAGCCTCATTATCAACATTGATGCTCCATTGACTGGGATGTGCATTCATCACACCGTCAATTTCGATTTCCTCAATGAAGATTAGCGGTTCTATATATCTCCTTTTCATAATTTGCTTTGCTTGTTACTCTACTACTAACTTCTTTCCGTTTGTGATGTATATGCCGCTAGGAAGGCCCTCGACAGTATCACTGACTTTTTGTCCGGCCATGTTGTAAACACCAGCCTGCGGTGATATGCCAAGCGACTGCCTTGCTTCGTCAGCAAGTTCTGCAACGCTGATGTGCGTTATATCTTCTTCATCATCCCATGCATTGAAATATCCAAAGCCAACAGTCTTCGCGCCTGCAGCTCCCGGCTCTTTACGCAGATATGAGCGATAACCCTTCAGGAAGGATTTTCCACGCGAGATATATAGGGTGTTGTTGGAAAGGTATATATCGCCTTCTGTGAGATATGTGCTGGCAATGACATCGCTGCTCATGCCTGTGAGGGCCCTGCTGAATGTCTGCGGATTGCAGAAACCTGCAACACCCTTTGACGTATAGCCATTGTTAGAGAATTCCAACACCTGTTGTGCTGGGTCTATGGCCTTGTTGCTGACCTCTATGTGGTCAACATTTTGCGTGGGCTTTATCAGGTATGGATAACCTGCCAGGATGCTCTGAATCTCATGGTAGGTCATGAATATCTGTGCGTGTCCCTCATCTACCGTCACCCTGTCAAGGATGATGAGTTCCGTTCCTTCGCCAAACACCTGCTCTACCTCACGTTCTGTCATGGTGAACGGCAGGCAGATAGTGTTCCAGTTGCCGGCGGTAAACGCACGGTCGAGGGTTATTGTCTCATACATCGGCACAGCGTTGGCACCTTCTGCAGCCTTCAGCGCAGAAGGTTCGTATGCCACGGTTTCTGACAATGCCAGCGTGCCGCTCGGCTGTGCCTCTTCGTCAGGCACGAAGTTGACGCCAGCGAAACCTATCTTTGAGAAATTTGAGAAGATGTAATACGTCTGTCCTGCTATTACGTGGAAAGTGTATTTCACCATTCCACCATGCAGTGCAAGGTAAGCACCGTTGTCAAGTTTCGTTATCACCTGGGCGCCATTCACACCGGCCGACCAGTTGTCATGCACACGCTGCTGCTCTTCTGCAGACATGTATTCCTTGAACTCCTTCCAGTTACCTACGTTCGTTGCATCGTTGTAACCGTCAGCAGTCTCATCAAGTATGCACTTGAATCTCTCGCCCTTCTCACAGCCGTATGCATCACAGAAAGCCTCAAGTGCAGCCGCAGGGTCGGCACTACTGCTACCAGTCGATATTCCGCCATTCACTGCTGTGCGCGTGACAATATTAACCGGTGTGTACTTCTCTACTAAATTGCCGTTCTGATCAACGATGAAAAAAGCATGCGGACGATATTGGTACGGAGCATAGCCAGGGAATTTAACAGCTTTGCCATTAACCTGTGATATCCAGTTGCCGTCATTGTCATAGATATCGTCCTTCTCGGTGTTCCAAGGACCGTTCTGCTCAATATATACAGACAGCGTACCATTGACCGCAGGTTCCAATGTCACGTATGCACCGCGTACAGGCAGGGTGAACGGATGTGATTCTCCGTTATCGGGCTGCTTGAACCAGCCGAAACGTTCTACACCGTATATCACATCGTTGTAATACTGTTTCAGCGAACTATACATGCTCTCGTTGCTGGCATCCTGACCTCCACTTCTGTATTTTGAGAAACCATCAACACCGGAGGATGATGTAGTCATCTTCTTGTTCTTCGTGTCATTACCATACCAGTTGTCTGTTTTTGGTGTCGTGGTGCCGTCGGTCTTTGGATAATTGTATGTATTATTATTCCTGTTCCAACCGCCGAACGTGCCGATGAGGTATAGTTTCTCTGCACCTCCCACATTCTTATATACATGGAATGTGTCGCGCACAGCAGGAGGCGCATCTTTAAATGTCGGGTGTTCTGCAATCTTCCAGTTTACGCCCCTCTGTATGGTGATGGAGTACTCTGCTTCCGCATCATCATAGCTTGCGTTGCCCGTGGAACGGGCTTTGATGCGTGCGGTTCCGTTACCGTATGGATGAACAAGGCTGATGTTGCCGTTGTTTGTCACTGTTGCCACCGTCGGGTCATCAGAGGTGTATGACAATGTAAGGTTGCTCAACGGAACGATGTTGCCTTGTTCATCAGTTGCTGTCAGTGTTATGCTAGGCAATGACGGCGTTGTCTCGTCGGCGTTGCATACATACATTGTTGCATCATCACTCGCATCGCCATCGCTGTAGGCAAGATTAAGGCCAGCTTTCATTACATCGATTTCGATGGTGGCTGTACCACTATTATATATGGTGTTTGCTCCTGCGGTTATGCTGAATGTAACACTTGTAGGAGTATTGCCAGTTACCTGCAGTCCCGTGAGTGTCAGTTCACCCTTTCGCTGTGTTTCCTCATCGCGTACGAATGTTGCCGTCACCTTACTTGCGTCGCCGCTACTTGTCATGCTGTTGAGTATGCAGCCCTCAGGCAGTGTAAGGTGGAACTGTTTCGTCTCGCCCACCTTCACCGTAACATCCGACGGGTTCATCTTTGGCACAGTCTTTTCCGTGTAGAAAACTATGTCGGCAAGATACACATCCTTGCCGTCACCGGTAATCTTGATGGTGTGCTGACCAGTCCCGCCAGTTGCAATGATAGGAGATGTAGCATATTCTCCAGGATCAACGCTGACAGCCAGTATTTCCACATCGTCAACATAGATGTGCATCTTTCTTGTGTCTTTGTCGTTGCCGTGGAAAGCGTCAACACTGAAGGCTATTGCACCATCCGCTGTCACCGTAACGTAGTTTCCCTTGTTCTTGATGTTATAGAACGGACCGCTGACACCGTTGCGTGTGCCGGAATTGTTGCCATCAGATGATATCGGGTTGCACGTGGTATATATTGTGGCATCGATAGTTGCCTTGTTGAGTTCGAGTTTCTGACCATGAGTGGTGACATGATATACAGGTTCCTGCACAATGTAGAAGTAGTCAAGACCACTTGTTGACGAGCCTTCACACCTTACGGACAGTACCTTGTTTTCAGTGATGGTAAACCATTCCGAATTTCCACTACGGTTGTTTCCACTTGTAATGTTCAGCGCGAATACAACATTATCACCGACTTTGAAGTCGCACCTCCTTGTTGTAGCGTTGCCGTTTGAACCTTCTGCGTATATCCTATATGTGCCGGGAGCAAGTGTTATTACGTCTTTGTAAGTATAGTCATTGTGTGCCAAAGTACCTTTTGACGTACGGTTTGGGATTCCTCGGTAACTCTTGGTGAATGCGCTGCAATCTTCGGCTTCCGTATAATAGAGCACATTGCTTACCGTAGCATTGGTGTATGGGCGGTTTATCACATATCCGTCAGTTGTAGGAGTCTCGTATATGGTATAGTAATTGCCTTCTGTAACATGAGCTGTTTCGTATAAGGTATTACCAACAAGTACGTATTTGGGTATAAAAGCATTGAACTGTGTTCCTGTTGCATACGTTCCCGTTTCCAATTCCTTTAGTATGTTACCACTGCCGTCAACAGCATTGACGGTATAAGCATAGTGGTCTGACTCTACTGTCAGTTGGAATACATCACGTATGTTTTCTGGGTTAGCAGTAGCCCTTGCCGTGATGTAAACGCTTCCAAGTCCTGTTGCCGTCACAACACCATTCGGTTCCACAGTGGCAACTTCGTTGTCTCCGCTCAACCATGTGATGCCGCTGTTTATGGTGTTTGATGGTGACAGCGTTGCAGTCAGTGTGGTTGTAGCACCATACTTTATTGTTGATGTACCAGAGATTGTTATCCCTGTTGGCATACGGTTGTACTGTGCATAGAGTGTAATATCGGCAGACGGTGTATATGTATCGCCAGCACCACCTATGCGTGTTCCTCCCATTGGTGCGGTGTACCAGCCCATGAACTCTGCACCGTCATTGTCTGTAGCTTCTGGCAGGGTTACTGCTGTGTAAGTACTCTCCTCTGCAATGCTTGTCAACGACGTCGTGGCACATGTGGCATTGTCACCGGCATTGAATGTTACGGTGCGTTTGTCTGCCAGTTCAAGTCTCAACGTAGGAGCGTGACTGCTTGCTTTTCCATAGAGATCCGCTGCTGCTTGATTGCCTGTCAGATAGAAAACTATATACCCTTGTCTCTCTGCCTGTTGAAGTGCTATAGTCACCATTACAGAGCTGACATTATTCAAATGTTCTGTTTTTCCACTCAATGGGGTATTGGAAAGCTTAACACGCTTGCTTTCATGCAGAGCCGACACCATTCCGCATGTACCGGCACTGAGAGCTGCCCAATCGATGTCGTTGCCTGTAGTCAGGCACCACAGTTCGTTGTCGCGCTCGTTGGTATTACTTCCGTAAATTATTGTACTCCATGTAAGTGTTGCCTTGACAATGGTTTTATTCTCAGGAACGTTAAAGGTAAACTTCATCAGCGCCTGTCCGTTCCATCCGTTCTGTCCGCCAGCATTGTTGTAGTATTCTTTCTCTGCGTCAATGCTGTTATGCAGAACATTGTCATTTCGGTAATATGTGGATCCTGTATGCTCCAGCGTGGCATCTACTATAGTGGTGGCCGCACTTACATTCGTAGCCATAATAATGGCTGCGAGCAACAATAGCATTCTTACCAGATTGTCCCATGTCCTGAGTTGCTGGATGTTCTCCTTTCTCATATTCTTAATTTATAAATGTAGTGTAAGCTGATTTAAGGTATTAACACTCAGATTGCGCTGCAAAGTTAATTGTTTTTTCTGAATGCTCAAAAGTTTTTCACAGAAAACTAGCAAACCTATTGTAAAAATTTGACTTATAATAATTTGCAAAGACGATGCCTATTGATTTAGAAAGTAAAAAAGAATGTATGTCAGATTTATTGTTCATGGCATACATTCTTTTTTTATTTCTTAATGTTGTGTTTCTCAGGAAACATTTTATTGCCCTAAGAATTCATTCACAACTGCATTAGCATCTGCCATGGTTATGCTTCCGTCAGCATTATAGTCGGCGGCAGTCACATTGATGTTCCTCGCACCGCCATTGAGGAAAGTGTTCACTATGCCATTGGCATCCGCCATAGTAACGTCGTTGTCACCATTGACATCGCCAAGTCTGGCTTCCTTGGTGAATGTTATCTTCATGCCATCGTAGATGTCATAAGTGCCGAAAGTTTTTCCGTTCACATTCATCACCAACTTTCCGTCAACCTGCTTTATCACAGGCTTTGCAGATAAGTTGTAGGCCTGATAGTTATCCTTCTCTGCCCACACCTTCAATGCAGTCTTTTCTGAGTTGTCCTCTGCACCAGCAGTCAGTGCACACATAAGCGTCAGCACTGCAATCATTGCTAACTTTTTCATAGTGGTCATGTTTTTCTTGTTGCAAAGATACAACTTTTTTTTGTCTATTCCAAATTTTATTGGATTTATTTATAAAATCACTTCACATAGAACGACTCCGTGCCCACTCCATAGTGGCGCAGTGAACCATATTTGCCGCCGCCCTTGTAGTCTTGTGCCCATGAGCAGCTGACAGCCATCTTGCCGTGCTTGGTCTGTACTATGCGGTATCCGTATGCCACGCGGCATATTGGTGTTCCGAGTGCATTCTTCTTGATGTCCCATGAGTTGCGTGTGATGACCACATTCACCACCTGCTTGTTCTGTTGCTGGGAAATCTTCAAAGCGGCGGCCTTGAGTGAAGCATTGAGGCTTCCTGCCTTCGGCATTGCCTTGAACTCCAGATTGTCCAGCGAATTGCCTTTGATTGCATCGCCAAGGAGCGTGACATATACCAGTGCGCGCTGATGATATTCTGCATAGTGGTCTTTCATGCTGCGCGATGCTGTTTCCTGGTTCCACTCCACAGGATAACCTTCGAGCAGCCATGCTGCATTGAGCATCATGTTGTAGTCGCGCTTGGCTGCTGCAAGTTCATCTTCCTCAAGGAAACGCGGCTGACGACTTGAATTGACGAACTGTCCCTTGTCGTTCTTTCCACGAATGAAGAGCACCGTGGTCTTCAGGTTCTCCACTCCCTTGAAACTTGACTCCACGCCTGACGCTTTCGTGCATGATATCATAAGCGTGTTGGTATCTGAAATCCAACCGTCACCCTTGCGTGTCATGCGTGCAGAGTTGTGTATTGATATCATGTTTATGAGGTTGCCGTAGAGACATTCCCAGTTTGCGAGCTGTCCTTTCAGCTCCTGGTCAAACTCGTAATTGTAGGGAATACTCCTTTCTTTCATCGCATTCACTACCTCGCGGTTCCACTTAGCGCGTGCCGTCAGTTTCTCTGCCAGTTTCTTCACGTCGTTCAATGGAGTGGTGCGCAGGTCCCATACATAGTTCTTGATTGCCTTGTCGGTGGCATCGTGCTCCATCGATGTGGCTTTCATCGCCATTATCTCTGGCAGTTCGGGTGCTTTGCCGAAAGTCTTTGTAGCGAGTTTGCGCACAGCAGCCTCGCCAGCCTGTTCTTCGGCTTTGCTCACTTCTTTCTTGGCTTTTTCTTTAGCATCTTTCTGTGTGTCGCTAACGGTGTTTTCTACTTTGTTCTTTACCTTCTGTTTTGCCTTGTTTACAAGCTTGCCAAGTTGTGCATTGGCACCCATGCTGACGCACAGGATAACCAATGCCGTCATAAAGACTCGTTTGGTTGTTTGATAAGTTCTCATTTTTCTTTTGTGTTTTGTTTGTATATATTTTAATGTGAGTAAAAATCAAGCAGTAAACACCGTATGCGCTATATGCCTATCTACTTAGGAACATATTCACGATGGCGTTTGCATCAGCCATGGTGATGTCGTTGTCACCATTTACGTCTGCTGCTTTTATGTTGAAGCCCTCTATGCTGTTCTTATCCTCGGCGAGGAAGTAGTTTACCACGGCATTCGCATCAGCCATGGTCACGCTACCGTCATTGTTCACGTCGCCAAGCATGCTTGCCGAAGCAGGTCTTACTACCGTGAGTGACAGCAAGCTAGTGCCGGTGTTGCCGTTGCGTCCCAGGTAGATGGTGTCGCAGTCTGCCTCAAGAATAAAGTCTTGTGTGGTCGGAACAACTGTTGTTACGTAGGTGTTGACGAAGTCCTCGGTTGTGAACAGTAACTCAAGGTCTTGGTTACGGAAGTCGAATGCACCATGTTTCGCATTATCCTTGTTGTTGATACATCCCAGTATGCGCACGGTGTCGCCTTTCTGGAATGTCTCGCCCTTAATGGCAGCTATCTTCATGCAGAAGTCAGGAGAAACCTTAAGGGTATCGCTGATGGCAAGGGTCTTGCCGAAGTTTACGCAGTTGGTTTTGACATCCTTTACCTTTACTGTTGTTTCGCTGACCTTTCCAGTCTCGGTGACACTGATTAACTCGGTGTATCCCACCTTGCTTGCCCAGTCATATATAACCTTTGCCGTAGCCTCCTCTTCCTCAGGGTCTTCAGGTGTAGGAGTGTCAGGGGTGTCGCCCTCGCCGGCAGCAGCAGCGTTTGGAGTCCATGTGATGGTCTTGAAATATGACTTTGGCTCCATCACGAGGTAATATGTAGTAGAAGCATTGAGGTTGCTCAATGTTGTGGTTGGCTCGTCGCCGTCAAGGCTTGCTACGGCTGCAGCGTTCTTCTCGACTGTAGTGACAACCTTAACGGTGTTGGCATTGTCGCCAAACTCTACGCTCAAGGTGCCAGAACCGGAAATGCTTGGCAGGATGAAGTAACGGTTAGGTGTCGAGCCGTATTGTGTGTCGCCTCCCATCTTCATCTGCTTGTTGTTCTCAATCTTGCAGTTGCCGCCAGCCACGTATGTGAGCTCGGTATTAGTACCATCGGTACTTACGAATACGTTTGTGGCATTTGCGGAGAACGAACCGCTCTTGGTGTATGAAGCGCTGGTAAGGTTCCATGTCACAGGGTCAAGGGACGGCACTGGTATTACCGTCACGCTGACCTTTGCTGAGTCAGCCTTGTATTCATCGTTGCCAGCCGCATAGACGGTAATGATTGCCTCGCCGCCGCCGATGGCTTTGATTGTTCCGTCGGCTACTATGGCAACTTTCGTGTTGCTTGAGGTATATGTCACGTTGCCTTGTGCGCCACTTACGCTGAGTGTAGCCGTCAGGGCGTGTTCCATCTCAATCTCGATGGAGGTAGGATCTACAGCAAGTGTGTTAGCCTTGCGGGCATCAGTTACGGTTACGGTTACGTTGAACGCGCCAGCCTTCACGCTGTTGTCACCCTCGTCAGTAATGGCGATGGTAGCCTCGCCTTCAGCGATGGCAGTCACGTTGCCTTCAGCGTCAACGGTGGCAATCTCCGGGTCAACGCTGCTGAATGTTACTGCACCGACAGCGCCTGTCACCGTAATCTTCTGTGTATTGCCACGCTCAATGGTCATGGTCTCGTTGGCTGCAAGTGATGAAGCCGGACGGTTGTCGGGCACTGTTACTGTGACGGCAGCGGTGCCAGGACGGCGTGTGTCACTGCCTGGGTCGCTGATGGTAATCTTTGCGGTGCCATAGCCAACGGCTGTGATAACGCCGTTTTCGTCAACGGTTGCTATGCTTGGCGCACTTGACGTGTAGGTAAGTGCATTAGAGCATGTTGCGGTGATGGCTGATGTAGCGCCGTAGGCAACGGTTACCTCAGCGTCAGATGTCAGGGCGAGGTCAGAGTCGTCACGTGTGTCGGTCACTGTAACCTTGAACTTCAGTGTGCCGCCGTTGGTGACGTCGTCGCTCTTCTGTGTCATTGTGATGGTGGTGTTGCCCTCTGCCAGTGCAGTAATCTTGCCATTCTCGTCGATGGTGGCAATCTTCGTGCTGCTTGACTTGTAGGTCATGGCACCAGTGCATGAGGTTGTGTAGTCGGTTCCCTTAGTCAGGGTGTATGACTGGCCGTTCTTTATCTGTATTGTCTCGGTGGTCAGTGCGGTAAGGTCGCTTTCTGCCAGTGGTGAATACAGTTTCACACCCTGAACGTCACGCGTGCTTGAATTAGTGTTTGTTACACGTACATATTTAATAGTAGCGTCAGTGCCTGTGTATGATACGTTAGGGTGGGTGGCCGATTTGCCTGTGATAGCACTGCCGTAGTTTGTGAATTTAGAACCGTCTGTACTTGTTGCAAGCTGCCATGACTGGTCGCCTGCTGATGATACGTAGAAGGCTGCGGTTGATATGCCGCCCTCGCAGTAGAGCGTGATGCTCTCGCCGTTGGCAAGTCTTACTGAGCCTGTATAGTCAGAGCAGACTGTGCCGTCGCTCTTTACAATCTTGTAGGTAGGGTCGTATTTTGCATTGCTGCTTGGCTTGATGGCGCCATCCTTTACGTAAGCCTGATACTGGGCGTCGTTGTCAGAGTTGAACCAGAACCAAGCGCCGTCTTCGCCAATCACCTGCTTGCCAGATGCTGCGGTAGAGCCGCTGCCGCCAGCCCATGAAGGTGTATAATCGTCGTTGACTTCCTGATCCAGTCCCTTGCCGTCGCCGCCGTCAACAGTCGTGGTGGCAGGTGTGCGGTCGCTGATAGCAGAACCGTCGCCGAATGACTGTACGGTGCCCTCGTAGCTTACCACTGCAGTCTTGAGGTCAGAGATGACACCGTAGTTCTCGTCCTGCATAGAGTTGTTGAATGTCCACTTGAAGTCACCGCCGTCTATACGACCAGCACCAAGTCCTTCGCGTGAGATTAACTCACCACGCACGATGGCAGGAATATCCTCAGGAGAGTCCATGTTGTTCTCAACGTATGTGGTGCGTGCGGCAAGATCGGCTGCGTTATTGTAGCCTGTGCCACCAGTGAGGCACTTTACAGTCACCTCGTCGCTACGGTTGCCAACCTCTACGGCATCCCACTTTCCGTCGGTCTGTTCGCCGTCGTAGAGCTGTACCTTGCGAGGATTGATGATGATGTTATTGAACATCTTATTGACACCGCCGTCTTCACCAGAGAAGGTGCCGTCACCCTCAGCGTCTGTGCCCTGCTTGGAAATAAGCACAGGGTACTTACAGTTACGGAAGTAGTTGCTCTCTACGAATGAAGAACCGCCGCTGGTTACGCCAACGCCGTACTTGGAGTTACCGTCGAAGTAGTTGTTATATACGTGGTAGAAGGCAGTACGTATGCGTGGATGACGTGAGTCAGAGTGGTCGAACCAGTTGTGGTGGAATGTCATCCAGCAGTCTGTGGTCTCGCCCTTCATGCCGCCGAGTGAACACTTGCCAGAGTCCCAGAAGTGGCAGTATGACATTGTGATGTTGCTTGACTTTCCCTTGATATCTACAGAACCATCGCCTTTTGCCTGGTCAGCGTCGCCACCTGTGCCGCCATAGAAGATATCCATGTTG